>CAZDOV010000055.1:0-5627 GCA_964507135.1 uncultured Eubacteriales bacterium
AGTGAAATTCCAAAAGATGAAATTTTCTGAAACTGATGAATCGGGGAGAAGGTCGGTCGAGCCTATTTCGGGAGAAATTCATAAAATAGACATTGATACCGCAATAATAGCAATTGGCAATGGCTCGAATCCCATTATTACGGAAAGCGACAACACTATTAAGTGCGACAAGCGCGGTTGTATAACCGTGAGCGAAGATTCGGTTCGAACGTCGCGGAAATTTGTGTACGCCGGCGGTGATATTGTAACTGGTGCGGCTACGGTGATTTTGGCTATGGGAGCCGGGAAAAAAGCGGCGCGTGAAATATTTGAAGATTTGAGCTTAGAATTTAATATTTCTAAAATTTGAGGAGCTGAAATCCAATTAAATTCAACTTTTTTGGGTGCAATATAAAAATTGATTTTGCATTTATTGCGCTCATTACTTTTGCAATTATAGTTGATAAAACAGGATTTGCTATTTCGGGGCTTGTGCTATCATTGATGCATGAATTTGGCCATCTGCTTGCGTTTTGGCTTGCCAAACTTGAAATAAAAGAAATTAATTTTGGATTTGCAAATGTTGATATTTGCAAAGCGCGAGGGATGAGTTTTTGCGAATTGAAAAAAGAATTGATTGTGACTTTGAGCGGTTCGGCTATGAATTTGTTGATATTCTCGATTTTTTGGATTTTATATTATTCGACGCAAAGACTGCAATATTTATATTTTGCAATTCAAAGTTTTGCAATAGGTACTGTCAACGTTTTGCCGATTGATTCCCTTGACGGTGGGATCGCACTGAATTTGATTTTAGAGAAAAAACTCGGATTTGAAAAATCTCAAAAGATATCTAAAATAGTTTCTTGGATGTTTTTACTGCCGATAATAATTTTTGGAGTATATATTCTTCTTAGGTCTAAGTATAATTTTTCAGTTTTGATACTTGCGCTATATTTAATTTTTGAAATTTTAAAATAGCGATAATTTTAATTTTTTAAGGAGCTGTATTTATATGGATTTCAAAGAAATTAGTGTTTCAGAACTAAGCCAAAATGCTTTTAAATTAATAGGCAAAGACTGGATGCTCATAACGTCCGGCACAAAAGAAAAATTGAATACAATGACTGCCAGTTGGGGCGGACTAGGCGTAATTTGGAACACAAACGTGAGCTTTATTTTTGTTCGTCCGCAAAGGTATACTTTTGAATTTCTGGAAGAAAACGATTATTACACGCTCTCTTTTTTTGGAGATGAATATAAAAAAGTTTTGAGTTATTGCGGAAGCAATTCAGGCAGAAATGTTGATAAAATCTCCGAAACCGAGCTAAAAGTCGTTCATGATAAAGCGCCGTATTTTGAACAGGCAAAGCTCGTAATGATTTGTAAAAAAATGTATTCAGAATATATAAATCCAAACGGATTTAAAGACGGTAATATCGAGGCGAATTACGAAAACGGTGATTATCATAAAATGTTTATCGGTGAAATCACAAAGTGCTTGATAAAATAGCGGTACTTTTAAGGAGAAATTTATGAAAAAAACGGTCGTGATAACAGGGAGTTCACGCGGAATAGGTGCTGCTACTGCCATTAAATTTGCGGAAATTGGATTTAATGTGGTTATAAATTACAACAATTCAAAAAACGCAGCAATGGATATTCTCGATTGCGTGAGGGCAAAAGGTGGGCTCGCTATTGCAATAAAAGCTGATGTTTCTAATTTCAGCGAAGCGTCGGGCCTTATTGAAAAAGCCGTAGACGAATTTGGTGCTGTGCATGTTTTGGTGAATAACGCTGGCATAGCCGAGCAAAAGCTTTTTACTGATCTTAATGAAAACGATTGGAACAACATGTTCAAAATCAATGTGCAAAGCGTTTTTAATTGCTGTCGGGCGGTTGCTCCATATATGATAAAAAGCCATAGCGGCAAAATAGTTAATGTTTCGTCTGTTTGGGGAGTTTGCGGAGCTGCATGCGAAGTGCATTATTCAGCTTCGAAGGCCGCAATTATAGGTTTAACGAAATCTCTTGCAAAAGAATTGGGTCCCTCGGGCGTGAATGTTAATTGTGTTGCCCCCGGAGTAATAGACACAGATATGAACTCGCACATCAAAGGTCCGGATTTACAGTCGCTCGTGTATGACACACCGCTTATGCGCATCGGAAAGCCTTCGGATGTCGCGAATTTAATAGCGTTTTTGAGTAGCAGCGACGCAGATTTTATTACCGGACAAGTTATAGGTTGCGACGGAGGTTTTGCGTAAAATAGCTAAAAATAAAAAACATTTTTCTATGAAATCATTTTCAATTAATGATAATATCCAAATTGAAAATTTTGTCGAAAGGAAGATGTTTTATGGTTATCAAAAAAGGTGTTTGCAAAATTTTGTCGTGCGCTATGGCGGCTAGCTTGATTTCGGGAATTGCCGCAGAAAAAGATGTTGCGAAAGCTATTGCAACAAAAAATATTATCTCTTCGTGGGAACATGCACGCATTGATCAAAATGCGACGCAAATATCCAAGTGGATAGAACAGGAAACGGCAAAATTACTGCGCGAAAAAAAATTCCGGGATTGTTTTGCTCAAATGGATAGCTGCGCTTTTATCATGCTCTGCTACTGTGTTTATTCAAGCAAAATGACTCGCAAGACACGTCGCCTGGGTGAGATGGTAGGCAAACGTACAGAAAAGGAAATTGCTGCTGACCTGAATTTCGATGGGAGTATTTCTGGATTACAATATTATGACGAAAATATTACGGATATGATATGCCGAATTCTTGGTTTGGAAGTTGACGAAGAAAGGCTCAACGGATTAGGGAAGCTCTTGATTTCTTTGAGAGACAATCACGTGAGGGAGGCTCCGTCTAAGGAGAGGCGTGACCGTTACGGCAAATGGAATACCGGTTATGCTGCGGAAATTCGTGAAGCACTGGCTGGCGATGCTTACCGTTATGATGACGATGAATAAAAAATAGGGATAAAACATAGATAAATCTAAATTTTTACATATCAATGCCGCGCTTGTTTGAGCGCGGCTGTTTTTGTAATTTTAGGGATTTTATTTTGAATTTGGTTCTGAGTTTGGAATCGAGCTTGGGTCTTTTGTGTCGTTGGCTGGATTTGAGCTGGATGTACCGCTAGTATCGTCTTCGCCTTTTTCTTCTTGGTGTTTGTCTTTTTCGTCTGCTTTTTGTTCTTCGGTTGTGTTGTCGCTTTCTTCGTGTTTTTTATTTTCGTCTGTGTTTTGTTCTTCGGTTTTGTTTTCGCCGCCTGCGCCATTTGTTGTGTCTTGTGGTGGCTGTTGGTTTTGTGCGTTTTCTGTGGCATTTTCATCACTTTGTTGGTTCTGTTCAGCCGAATTGGCTTGTTCCATTGTTTCTAAAGGCTGTTCGTCTTTTTGGTCGGGGACTGGAGATTGCCCAGTTGGTATTTGGCTATATTCTTTGTCTAAGGTTGTTTCTATGTTTGTTAGCTCAGCCTTAAAATTTTTTAGCCCGGTTAAAGATTTAGTCGTCCAGTCATTTGCTTTGGCTATTTCGGTTTGAGCAGTTTGTAGTTTTGCCGGGTCAGTTATCCCATAAATGCGCACAGTTTTGGATTGGTCGAAGTATTTTTTCGCTTCATTATAAGTTGTTTCCAGTTGTCGTAGCTTTTCTTTTAAATATGGGCCCAGTTTAGATAAATAATTTTGGTGTTGGTCATCAAAGCCTTTGGCTGTTGCTAGTGTATTTATGCGCTCTTCTAATTTTCTGACATTTGTCCAAGTTGCATTAATCTGTTGACTTAGTTCTGTTAAATTTTTTTGCATGTTTTCCTTTGCTTCTTTTACAGTTTTCTTCTTCATTTGTATTATTTTGGAATCATGCAGCTGATGAGATGGTTTTGTAGGTTTTGCCCCTTGGCCTTGCTGGTGAGGATTCTGCTTAGCTGCAGATTTGGGCGGATATTGTATTGGAGGTTGATACGCCATTTGCTGTGGATTTGAGTAAAATTGCTGCGCTTGTGGGTAGTAGTTTTGCTGATATGGCGGATACATTTGTTGCCCAGGGTAGTATTGCTGGAAATACTGTGTCGGTGGTCCTTGCATTGGTTGTGTGGGTGTGTTCAGCACTGGCTGCTGCGCGTTTGCCTGTGGTTGCACCGTTTGCTGCTGATATTGCATTTGTTGTGGTGGTTGCTGAATTATGGGGTTAGCTGGTTGTTGGACTACTGTCTGCTGACCGCTTTGGTACTGCTGCACCTGCGGGTTCTGATTTGTTTGCGTTTGAACATTCGTCGGGGTTGGCGTAGGTTGTGGCGTCGGCTGTGGTTGGGTCGGTGCTTTGTTTTGGCCTGGTTGAGGCTTCCGTTGGCTGCCTATAGTCGGTATTTTCCCATTCTTCCACGACAGTGGAATATAACCTACATAGTTTAATGCTTCTTTAGGGTTATCCATAGCTTTTTCTAATTCTTCTATTTCTATTAGGTTAGAGCCACGGTATTCAGGATTGTACTCTCCTTGGTAGTAACTTAGCTCCTCGCTGCCGTTCAACGTGCCTTTGAGTTTGTCCAGGATCGAGGTTGTTATTTCGTCTATTTTAGATTTATCATTGCCAACTTTTTCTAAGGCTTCATGATACGCGGTGTTTATTTTTTGCATCAAAGCTAGGTTTTTTCTTTGGGCCGCTTTAATTTTGGCAGGGTTTACTGCCATTCGGTTTTGGGGGCCTGTCGGTTTTGGTGATTCATTCAGCCCTAAGATTGTAAAATCTTTCAGACGGTTTATAATTCTATTTTCAGCTTTATTTAGCTTTTGTTTTGTGGTTTCGGAGCACTTTTGAAGTACTTCTTGTTTTTGTTGTTCGCTTACGGAGTAATCGTTTTTTATCACTAAGCGTAAGTATTCAATTTCATTTTTTAAACTTTCGATTGGCGTTTCCGGCAACAGCAGATTTAATTCACTCAGCAATGTTTCCGGGTCTCCGATAGTTTCATCTTTGCAAGTTGCTTTGATGTTTTCCAAAATTTGCAGCAGTTCTTCCAAATCTTTGACTTCAAGGTCGGTATCTGTAACTTCAGTTTCGCTGCCAACTTTTTCAATTGCGCTTGTAATATTTGCTTTATCTTTGCTATCAATACCATAGTCCGTGATCTTCTCCATATCCACTTTTTGGAGAAGTCCTTTTGCACTTTCACAAATGTTTTTATATGTGTCTTTGTTGGTAACGGTTTTATAGAAGTCGCTCTGTTCAAGGCCGAGTTTTTTTAAAATTTTTACCGTTTCCGCTAGCGTAAACTTTTTGTTTTTAAGTCGCTCAATATACTTTGTAAGCGCGCTCAACTGCTTTTCGTAATTTTTTTGATTTTTAACATAAAACATTACAATTTCGATAAGTATCCCAGCGTAGGTTAAAGTAATGGTTTCATCATCTTTCACTTTTGATATTCCATTTGTAAGAACAGTTTTGCTCAGGTTATTTAAGTCGATTGTTGCGTTCAATCCAAGCGCGGTTTTGACTTCCCTGATTGTGTTTGGCTTTTTTGCGTCGATTTGCTCTCGGATGTAATCGCATAATATTTCAAAAGATGTTGGCATAAAATCAATCCCTTCAAAAAAGATACAAACCGAATTTCTCGATTTGTATCAATTATATATATTATAC
>CAZDOV010000056.1:0-5624 GCA_964507135.1 uncultured Eubacteriales bacterium
ATCAGTCGCCAGAATCTTTTGGAGGTTGGGACGGATTTGAACAATCATATCAAATTTACGAAAAAAATCCCCAAAGCTTTACAAAAAATTACGGCGGAACTGTTGATATGTCGAAAATAACTGATGAAATCAAAGCGCTTTACAATGATAATGGCGGTAATCCGCATCTTGATGGTTACTACAATACTGCTTCACGCGGGCATACGGTTTTTGGACAAGTCTTTGACGGCATGGAAACGGTTAGCGAAATATCGAATGTTAAAACCGATAATATGCAAAAGCCCCTGGAAGATGTAAAAATAGAAAGCATAAGCTTTGACAGTTACTCAGAATAACGGAATCGTTTTTTTAGGGGGTAGATGTAAATAAAAGTATCTTCAGGGAAGTCTAAAGGATTGAATCTCATTTCAGAGAAAAACGAAAATCTTAGGCCGACAAAAGACAGAGTCAAAGAAGCGCTTTTCAACATTTTACAATTCACAATAAAAGGCAAATCTTTTTTAGATCTATTTGGTGGGACTGGGCAAATTGGAATAGAAGCTTTCAGCAGAGGGGCTAGAAGTGTTACTATTGTCGATAATAGCTGTGAAGCCATCAGGCTTATAGGTAATAACATTTTGAAGTTGAAAGCACCTCATGACAACGTGAACGCTATAAAAGCAGATGCGGTAAATTTTCTGTCCTATACTAACTCGATTTTTGATATAGTTTTTTTAGATCCCCCGTATTCAAAAATCGAACTTTTAGAAAATTGTATGAATCTACTCCCGAAAATTGTTTCAAAAGATGCAATAGTTATCGCCGAAACTTTAGTTTCAAGTGATATTAAAAATAGCTATGGGCAATTCAATTTGCAAAAAAGGTACAAGTATGGTAAAATATCTCTAAATTCATACAAAATGGTTGAATATACTTGAAGAATATCGAAAAGTTAGGCGGTAGTCGTAGTGGAGATAGAAAGATTGATCGATGAACTCGAGGACGTGTTAGAGGGTTCGTGGGGATTGCCGATGTCGGGTGGGAAAGTGATTTTGAACCCAGATGACATTAGGAAAATTTTGGAAGATATACGCCTTAATCTCCCCAAAGAGATAATTCAAGCTCAAAAAGTTATGAGTGAGCGCAGTAGAATTATCGAGGCCGCAAAAACGGAAGCAGAAGCAATTATCAAAATTTCGGAAGATAAAATTAGGAATATGGTTAGCCAGAGTGAAATTGTGAAGAGTGCTCAAAGCGCTGCTAGAGATATAATAAGCGATGCTGATAATAAAGCTAAAGAGCTGAAAAACTCCGCAAATGAGTACATAGGCGAGATGATGAAAAAGCTAGACGAAGCAATCACGCAAAGCTTAATAGAAGTGCGCAAAGCTCGTCAGGCGCTTCCAAAAGCTTAGCGGTTGAGTCCTATTGTGGCGGTATTTTAGTTTATCACGATAAAAAGGTAGATGCGTGGAAAATTGCCACGCATCCGCCTTTTTGTGTTGAAGTATTAATAACAAATAATAATATAGGGATTATTTCGACTCAGTTATTTTAATTTTGTCACTTTTTATGCCTGATTGGCCTGTGATTATATCTTTAATAACAATTGCGGTATTTTCTTTAAGACTTCCCGGGTTTACTATTACGCTGCATTCGTCATTTTGTATAAATACTAGGCATTCCCCGAATCCTTTAGCTTTGATTAAGTTTTCGATATTTGATTCTTGCTGAATATTTTTTGTAAGAGCTTCTGATTGTTCTAATATCCCATTTTTAGCTTCTTCGCTTATTGTTTGTGATGATATTAAATTTTTTAGTTTTTCAAGTGCTTCATCGCGAGCTTTTTGCCTGTTAGATATAGCTTCAGCAAAAAACTTTTTCGTCTGAGAACTTGTTAGTTCGGTCGATTGCAAGTTATCAGGCTTATCTGCAATTTTTGACGTGTTTACATATCGTGCTTCGCCAAGCTCGTGCGTTGATTCAGCCATAATAGAATCATCGAACCCGTGATTATCCGAAAATTGCCAATTGAGGTAAACAGCCGCTCCTAAAGCAACTACCAATGAAGCAAGTATTAGTTGGCGTTTGTGAAATTTCATAATTTATTCCTCCGATTTTATTTTTTGATAATTCATAAAAATTTTGAGCATTTCATCCTGAACGTGTCACGCAAACTCGCGCTGAAGTTATCCCTAGTGCCGTGGTTAAGGCTTCGGTAACTCGGACTTTAACCATAGGGTCATCGCCGCCCGGGCAAATTACGACGGCGCCTTTGACTTTTGGCTCAAGTTTCGTTACGGCAAGAGCTTTTTCGCCACCGTGCGGATCCCTGACGGTTATTAACTTTTTTTCGCAGTCATCGGACTGTTTTTTTCGGGTAATATCACTCCCAGACTTATCTTCGCTGGCTTCCTTGTTTTTCTTTTCTTCAGTTGCATAAACCGTTTCGCACGCGCTTTCAAACGTGATAAGAACTTTTGCTTTCCCGGCGCCTTCTATGCTAGAAACCATACTTTCAATATTTTGTTCAAGATTTTTTTGCCTTTCTTCCATGCTAACTTCAGATTTTTCGGCACTACATTCCTCGCATCTCTCAGACTTAAAAAATCCGGAAAAAAATCTCAGCGCGATTCCTGATATCCCGAGTAAAAGTATTAAATTTTGTCTGTTTTTTGGTATATTTAATTTTTCAAAAGTGTTCCTTAATTTTGCTTTATCTTCTGCATTTAACGACACTTGAAATTTTCGCCTCCCTTTTATATTTCAACAAACTCAGCATTAATGTTCAGATGTTTTTTTATTTCAAGTTTTGCTTTTTCAGTTTTCACGTTATTTGCAGAGCCCCTTTCGTCGCCACTAATGTATATTTTGCATCTAATCATTACTATGCAGTTGTCCTCATTTTTATCCGTAAGAATTTCAATTTTTTTCGGATTTATTTTTAAATCATTTAAAAACGCACGTATTATTCTCTCAAGATTACTTTCGACTAGACTATCAATTTGGCGATTGACGTTTTCCGAAAATTTTGCAATATGATTTTCGGATGTTAGTTTATGGTCATGGTTTAGGTATGATAATTTCGTTTCAACTTCTTGTTTAAACGTTAACGCAGAGTTCAAAAACGTGCAGATCATAAAAACCGATAGAGCAGAGCTGATGATTTTTCCTACTTTTCCCGGTGGGATCAAAAATTCAACCATCGCGCAGATAATAGACGACGCGCAAATTACGGCATACCAATTATTTGCAGCTTCGAACATAACTTAACCTCCTAAAACCATGATTATGCCGGCCGAGGATATCAAAATCACTACCGTACAGGTTAAAATTGCAATCAATGTTTTTACGGTTGCTGCTACTGACGAGAGTAGCAAACTTGATTTTTTTAATTCAAAAGTATCGCTCAAAAATTTGCATAAATTCAAAAAAATCATCCACGCCATGCACTCTGCGAAAATTGGCAAAAACATTGCCGTGCCAGCAAGTATCCCGAAAGCTCCCACGCTAGATTTAAGCAAATTTAAACAGCCTTTTACGGTTCCAAAGGCATCGCTAATCGCTCCACCGACTATAGGGATGCAATTATCGAGCATAAATTTAACACTTGAAGCTCCCAAATTATCTGCAGAATCAGTAATGACATTTTGCAAAGTCAGTATGCCTACAAAAAAGCCTGCAAAAAATTTCAAAAAAATTTGAATTGATTTATGAATAGCCTTACAAAGCTGCTCAAGATTAATTTGCTGTGAAATTGAAGAAATTAATGAAATCCCAAATATTACGTTTAAAATGGGTATAATTGCGTCAGAAAGAAACCTTGAAAGCAGTTCCCCGGCAATTAAAACCCAGCAATGATAAGCCGAAGCGGAAATTGTCTTGCCTGAAGCGACCATAAACCCGGCCATAACCGCTGAAAGGCTTATGACAAAATTTGCAGCACTTGTTATGAGTAATTTGGTAGTAGATAAACATTTTGATATTGGAAAAATTGTAAATCTACATAAACATAGCGAACAAAGGCAACTTGCAACGGCTTCAATTTGTTCTCCATTTTTTTGTAATGAAAAATTTTTTATAGCTGCACAAATTATCAAAATCCCAACAACTGCAGCAGCGGACGAAAATACGCTTATGAATTTTTCGCGCCCGTTTGAAGCTACTTCTTCAAAAATTTTTCGTACGTCGATTTTTGCAATATTCTTCCAATCCGTATTGGGAATTCCGATTTTTTGCAAAATCTCGAGCGTTTCATCTGGCAAACTTTTTTGTAGCTCAGCGGCTCCGCTACTTTTGAGTTGAGATTCATAAATTTCCTGCGGGATATTATTTTCACATTTAACATTTAAACAAAAAATAACAAATATAACTAAAACCAAACTTATTTTAAAAACATTTTTCATTTTATCATGCCGCCCCAACGATTTTAGTGGATATGTCGATTATCTCTTCAAAAATAGGCAGCGAAACAACAGCAATAGCGATTTTCCCTGCAAGTTCAATTTTGTTTGCAAGTGCACTTTCGCCGGCATCTTTACAGGCATCAGAAGCAAATTGCGTAACAAAACATATTCCAAGAGATTTTAGGAATACTGAAGAATACACAGGATCTATTTTTGAGCGAGAAAATAAATTTGCGATTCTCCCCAAAATTGGAGCAGAAGAATTCAAAATATAAAACGTAATCATAATTCCGATTGCAACAATTAGAATCAGGTGGTACGCTGGCAATTGTTTTTTTAATGAAATAGAGACTGCAACCGCAATAATACTTACCATACAAAGTGACAATATGTTCATATTCACACTCACATTTTCATAGTTCAAAAACAGATTTTATCGTTCTAAAAAGCACATCAATTTGATCTATTATCATCATAAGCACAACAATTAGCCCCGCAAGAGTAGTCATCATTGCTTGTTCTTCACGCCCAGAACGTATCAGAACCTGATTCAAAACAGCAACAATTATTCCAACTGCTGCTATTTTGAAAATTAAATCGATGTTCATTTGAAATTTCCTCCGTTTTTGCAGACTATATTATTAAAATTGCAATTGCGAATCCTGCGCTTGCTCCTAACACTAGTGGCAACTTTCCTTTTGAGTTTTTTTCTTCGATCGCTTTTTTTATGTACGGTTTGATAAGTTCTATATGTTGAACACAGCTTTCGGATTGCGTGATGCAATCACTGGTTCCAAGCTGCTTCCCGAAAATTACTATCAAATTTTTTTCTTCCTGCGAAAGCATAAAATCCGTTCGAGTTTTTTCAAAACTTTTTTGCCAAGATACTGCAGATGAAAATTTTTCAGCAAACTTAAGGTAATTATCAACGTAACTTTTAAGGGGATAACTCACATTTGAATTTTGTATTATTACTCTAAGCGGTGTGGCATTGTAGCAAATTTGGTTTTTTATAAATGTGATCAAACTTACGTACTGATTCAAAAATTTAATTTTTGACGTATATTTTTCTCGAAAGCAAAATCCTACCGCAAGACCTGCAAAAATCAAAAAAATGGTTCCGATTATTTTCATAATTTTATTTCACTCGCTTTGATGATACAGTCGACGTTTCCGGGACAATTCGCGCCTTTTAAAAATATAAGATTTTCGAATTTGCACGATGAAATCAGCTGATCC
>CAZDOV010000057.1:0-5531 GCA_964507135.1 uncultured Eubacteriales bacterium
CCATCATAGAAATTAATAAAATTGCACTTATCCTTAAAAATTTCAAGCACGCTTTCATTTTCTTATTCCTTTCATACATAATAATTTATACCATACAAAAAAATTGTGCAACCATTATTTTCATAGCTGCACATAAAAGTCAATAAATATAAATTACGATATCAGCCCTAACAAACGAAAGCCATAACTAAATGCATAATTTATCTTTCTTCGCTACAATGGCAACCGCATTCGCAATCATCGTCACAATCGCACGCATCATCACAAGCGCAGCAATCGTCCGCATCACCTACGCAGAACTCCAGAACTTCACCACAGTTTGGGCACTTCATGTCTCCTTTGCCAAGAACGTCTTCGTCCAAGCACGTCGTTGTAGAACACGTCGGGCATTTAACTTCATAAAAGTCATCTTGATCATCGTCGTCATCGTCACAGTCATCGCAATCGTCACAATCATCGCAATCGCAGCATTTGCTATCGCCGCAACCAAAAATCTCGTGCTCAACGCCGGCCAAATCCTCATCTAAAATGTCCAATTGCTCACAAACACTGTCTACATTTTCTTCCAATCTTACAAATGTTTCTGACGTGGTTTCCATCCAATCAAGTATAGCCTCAATCGCTTTTGTTTCTTTTTTGTCTTTATCAAGGCTTAGGCCATCAACTAAACCCTTCGTATATGCTGCTTTTTCTCTAATTGTCATATCACAATCATCTCCTAAAAATGTTAATTAACTATATTAGCACACGTACACACATTATGCACGTTCAAGATATTGTCCTTCGCGCGTATCGATTTTAATGGTGTCCCCTTCTTCGATAAACAAAGGCACTTTTATCTCGGCTCCAGTTTCAAGTTTCGCCGGTTTAGTGGTATTAGTAGCAGTATCGCCTTTAAAACCTGCGTCAGTTTCTGTTACTAGCAATTCGACGAAGAACGGCGGCTCCACTCCAAAAACGTTTCCCTTATACGAAAGCACCTTACATACCATATTTTCCTTAACGAACTTAAAATTCGATCCCAGAACCGACGCATTTATCGGGATTTGCTCAAAAGTCTCGTTATCCATGAAGTAATAAAGCCCGCCATCGTTGTAAAGATACTGCATCTCGCGACGTTCAATAAATGCCTCTTGATATTTGTCACTGGGATTAAATGTCTTTTCCGTTACAGCCCCCGTCATAACATTCTTCACCTTAGTTCTAACGAACGCTGCTCCTTTCCCGGGCTTGACGTGCTGGAATTCCACTATCGAAACCACATTACCATCCAATTCAAAGGTCGTCCCATTTCTAAAATCTCCGGCTGATATCATAAAATTCCTCCTGTAAAATTAGGATAGTGAACTACCCCGATTTAATAGTAGTTAAAGCCTATCGTTTTAACCGCTATGTTATTTAGTATAACAATACATCAACGGGCCCACCTAATGTCTACAAGTGTCAGGTTCGGCCAACCTTTAGTCTACCATAACATACATCTAGTCTGGGCAAAAAATAACGCCGTACTTTTGTACTCCAAGCTTCCGCTCGTACAAAAACGAGGGCAATGCCTGATCACAAGCGCACCTATAACAAAAATCGACAGTTCCCAAACTTAATTGCAAACCGCCAATGATTATACGCTGCTTCAAAAAAATATGCAACAGGGAAATTAATGAAGGAGTGCCAAACCGCGTGGCATTACAATACGCATTGGATATAATAGAGCATTCTCATTGGTAACACATCAATTATAATCCATAATAAAATATTATTGTTGACTATCAGAAATAATGTAATTAAAATAACATGGTGTGTACTTCAATTATCAAAGTTTAGGAGGACTATCGATGGATGAAAGTTTGTCAATGAACAGCAAAAAGCCGTTGTTGGATGATGATGACGATTTTCCTTTAGACACAATAACACTTGTGGATGATAATAACGTTGAGAGAGAGTTTGAAGTGCTGGATTTTATTCAGGAGTTTGGAAGAAAATTTTACGCATTGACGTTAAAAACTGGAACGCCTGAAGAGAATAGTTTGAATAATAGTGCAGAGTTGGCTAAAACTGAGCTAAATCAAGACGATTGTTCAGAGGATGACTTATATTTTATTTTTGAGGTAGTGGAGAAAAACGGCGAAGAAGAACTTGTGGAAGTCGATGACGACAAGCTTTTGGATGAACTTTCAAGTAAATTTGAAACAAGACTTGGTAACATATGATTTTTTTGTTTCATAGTATAAAGAAGTAATTTAAAAAATAAAATCTGCCTAATTCGCGGACTGCGTTCGTATAACCCTACATTACTGAATCGGGAGTTCGGGTTCCGTAGTGGATTGCAGACCTCTTGGCTCGTGCCAAACGAAGGGAGCGTGAAACTATGGATAGAACACCCACCTGCACGACTATGCAGGTTATTAGAGCGCGATACGGTTAGGCGGATTTTTTTGATGCAGATAATCAAAAATATGGAACTCAAATTGTTTAATTTTAAATTTTATGATATATTTATATGTGAAAAAGCAAATAACTCACTGGAGGTGAACTGGTGAATGCATTTATTTTAGACGTTTCTGTCATGGCAATACTTTTTTTATTCATAATTGCGGGATACCGCAGCGGGATTATGCGATCGTTTATAATATTTATAGGATCGATTTTTTCTTCAATTTTTTCTGGATATTTTTCAGGAAAATTGGCGAACTTCGTCTCAGAAAAGGTGGTCTTGCCTAGCATTGAAAGGCAAATCGCAAATGATATTTCAATTGGTGAGTTTAGTTTTGAGCATTTTTTGAGTAATCTTCCGAAATTCATCGGGGATTCTCTTGAAATTTACGGTATAACACCATTACGGCTAAACCATATTATGAATAATAGCATGAAGCAAGAAATCCCTGCAAAAATTGCTAGTCTTGTCAAGCCGGTTTTCGTGAACATTTTTAAGTCCGTTTTCTCAGTTTTAATTTTCGCAGTGTTAGCTTTAACCGTAAGACTAATCGTTAGGTTTATTTCAAGACTTTGCAAACACAGGGCAATGAATCAGGCGAATAGTTTTGCAGGGGGCTTTTTTGGCGCCTTGAAAGGGTATTTGGTTGTTGCGGTATTGATGTGCTGCATTCGTTCATTGACTTTAGTGGTGAGTGATCTTCCAGAGATATTTTCGAACGAAACTATTTCTTCCAGCGTAGTTTTTAAGGAGCTTTATTTCAACAATCCCGTATATGATATATTTAAAAAGATGTGAAAATTTTTGATACGAAAATGAGATGAGCAATGTGAAATTTATGGAATATCTCGCAAAGAATTTAACAGTTTCAAATGTTCTTTCTTTGATGCGAATTGTAATAATAGCTCCATTTGTTATGGCTGTTCTTTCTGATGACTATATAACCGCAGTATCGATACTTATTATTTCAGCATTGACTGATTTTCTTGATGGGGCAATTGCTAGAAAATTTGATCAGATCACCGATCTCGGAAAAATGCTGGATCCAACTGCAGACAAATTGACACTTATGGCGGTTATGGTTTGTGTAGGAATAAAATTTCCTGAAGTGTTTCCATTTATGATAATATTGATTATAAAAGAAGTAATTATGCTTGTGGCAGGTGCTGTAATGATTACGCTTGGCTGTACTCCTCCTGCTGCAAAGTGGTATGGCAAAGTCGCGACAGCAATGTTTTATGTTTCTATAATAACGATAATTGGTGCTAAGGCTTTTTGTAATTATAGCAATGATATTTTCAATCGCGCACTTATGTGCGTGACGGCAATAACTATGTTTTATGCTGTGTTTAGGTATGGACAGATCTTTTGGACATCCGTTAAAAATCGTGAAAACAACACCGTTATCAAAAGATGACTTTAAAATAAATCAACAAACCTATATTAAGGAGAATGTGTTATGCTTTGTTCAAGGTGCAAAAAAAGAACTGCAGTGGTTTTTGTATCCTCTCCGAAAAATAGTTCTGAAACAGAAGGGTTTTGTATCCAATGCGCAAAGGAGATGGGCATTAAACCGCTTGAAGAAATGATCAGCAAGATGGGTATATCTGAAGATGAAATTTCTGGTATGCAAGAACAGTTTGACGAAATTATGGACATCACTGAAAAAACAGAAAACGATTCACATGAGGAAAGCGATGAAGAGGACGAAGACGATAGTTTTGAACCAGGCGGCGCTGCAACTTTTCCGTTTGTTAAAAGTTTTTTTACGAATATGCTATTCCCTAACCGAAACAATTCATCTAATGATGCTGAAAAAAACTCTCCAAACACTGATTCAGAAAAACCCAAGAAAAAGTCAAAAAGGCGGCACTTGAATCTTTACTGCACAAATCTAACTGGAAAGGCCAAAGATGGAAAATTAGACCGCATAATAGGTCGCGACACTGAAATTAATCGTGCAATTCAAATTCTTTGCCGCCGCACAAAAAATAATCCTTGCTTTATAGGTGAACCAGGAGTAGGCAAAACTGCCATAGCCGAAGGATTAGCCATGAAAATCGTCGCAGGCGAAGTCCCTTACAGAATGAAAAACAAAGAATTATTCTTGCTCGATTTAACCTCTCTTGTTGCGGGGACTCAATTTCGCGGTCAATTTGAAAGCAGAATAAAAGGTCTTATCGATGAAGTGAAAAAAGAAGGCAATATAATACTCTTTATCGATGAAGTGCACAACTTGGTGGGCACTGGAGATTCAGAAGGTTCAATGAGTGCCGCAAATATACTCAAGCCTGCACTTTCGCGCGGTGAAATTCAAGTCATAGGCGCCACAACCTTTGCTGAGTACCGAAAATATATTGAAAAAGACGCAGCGCTTGAACGTAGGTTTCAATCGATTAAAATTTCTGAGCCAAGTGTGACCGAAACAATAAACGTGCTTAAAGGAGTCAAAGATTACTACGAAGATCACCACCGCGTTAAAGTTTCAGATGACCTAATACGCAAACTGGTTGTTTTTTCCGAGCGATACATAACCGATAGATTTTTGCCGGATAAAGCGATTGACTTGCTCGATGAATCGTGCACATATGCTGCTTTGAAAAACAAAGAGCTTTCAAGATATGACGAACTTATTTATGAAGATGAAAAGCTAAAGAAAGACGAAGAAGACCTCGTTGCAAAAGGAGAAGAGGCAGACTACAAACAGCTTGCTGAAATACGCTGCAAACTTGCAAAACACAAAGACGAAATAGACTCTATCAAAGGTCGTGCTATTAACGCAAACGTGGTTGAAGCTGACGTTGCGCACGTAATTGAGCTTTGGACCGGAATCCCCGCTTCTAAAATTCGCGAAAACGAGTTCGAAAAACTTGAAAGTTTGGAGGAGTCTCTCAATAAGAAAATAATCGGCCAATCTGAAGCTGTTAAAGCGGTTTCTTCGGCCATAAAAAGAAACCGTATTCAAATTAGTCCAAGGCGTCGCCCTGCATCGTTTATATTCGTTGGCTCAACTGGCGTCGGCAAGACTGAACTTGTTAAAGTGCTTGCCGAAGAGCTTTTCGACTCTCCTGAAGCTTTAATTCGATTAGATATGTCTGAA
>CAZDOV010000058.1:0-5381 GCA_964507135.1 uncultured Eubacteriales bacterium
CGCAGAAGTCAAAACATTATTCGGAGCAAGTTTGCTTTGATCCATATCCACACCGATTGCCCAGCGACCGGTTTCTTTTGCAGCCTCTATAATGCCAACTCCACCGCCGCCCGCTGCGTGAAATATAATATCGCAGTCATCAAACATTTTAATGGATATCGCTTTGCATTTGGCTGCGTCAACAAAGCTTTCAGCGTACTGTACCTTCACCTTGATATCTTTTTTTAGTTGATTTGCACCATATGCTACTCCAGCACGGTAACCGTACTCAAATTGATCGATAACCATACCCTTTATGCCCCCAACAAATCCAACCGTGTTAGTTTTAGTCGTGAGAGCTGCTATGTACCCTGCTAAGAATGATGATTCCTCAGCTCGGAACGTCACGCACGTTACATTGCCAAGCGTGTTCTCGCCAAATGAATAATCAGCAATCGCGTAGTTCAATTCCGGGTTGGTAAGAGCCGCTTGTTCGATAACATCTGCAAGTTTGTAGCCTATTCCCCAGATAAGATCCGCCTTTTCGTCGGCAAATTTATCTATGTTAATCATGAAATCAGAGGCCTGAGGGCATTCTATATATTTAACCTTCGCGCCACTTTTTTCACCGAACCTCTGCATACCGTTCCACGCAGATTCTTGAAAAGACTGATCATTAACACCTCCGCCGTCCGTAATCATACCCACAAAAAATCGGCCGTCATCTTCCAAGTCCGCGCAGATATAACGGCACGTCTTGAAACCCATATAAATCAGCAGGGCTAGGCTTGCTCCAATCGCCAAGAAAACCAATAATTTTGAGATTATTTTCTTCATAAATTCCTCCAAAAACTGCTAATTTTAAGGATCAATCTCTTACGCCTAAATTTTTTGCCGCATCTTTTATTTCAAGACTAACCGCCGGCGCCAAGTACCGTTTCAAGCGCGACCTCTGCCATTTGATAAAACCCAGTTTCTCGCTCTTCAGACGAAAGAGATTCTCCTTTGAAAACATGATCTGAAACCGTGAGAATGCAAAGCGCGTTTTTACGGGACGCTGCGGCGTTCATATAAAGCGCTGCGGATTCCATCTCAACCGCCAGAACACCCATCGCTTTCCATTTTTCGGCAATATTTTTACTGCTGTAAAACACATCGCTGGAAAGCACATTGCCAACGCGAACTTTTGCATCACATTCATTTGCCGCGCTTGTCGCGGCCACAAGAAGTTCATAGCTCGCTATTGGGGCAAAAGCCCCGCCAAGCTCATATTGACTGCCGTAATTGGAATCCGTACACGCACCCATTGCTATTACGATATCCTTTAGATTTACGTCATCTTGAAAAGCCCCAGCGCTGCCGATTCTTATGATGTTATCAACACCGTAAAAGTTATAAAGTTCGTAAGAATATATGCCAATAGATGGCATACCCATTCCGCTGCCCATAATCGAAACTTTTTTTCCTTTATATTCTCCAGTAAACCCTAACATACCACGCACGGTATTAAAACACTTTGTTTTTGAAAGATATTTTTCAGCTATAAATTTTGCCCTCAGCGGGTCACCTGGCATCAAAACGCTTTTAGCGATTTCGCCTTCAAAAGCTTTTATATGAGGCGTAGGAATATTTTCGGTCATAAAACTTAGAGTAACGCTGCGGATTTTCATTCACGGCGAACTCTCGCCACCACCTTTAAATAATTTGTCACCGGAAAATATACTTAAAAATTTCACTATCAAAACAATTTGTGGAACTATATAACAAAATTTGCTTCGCTTTTTCTTAACTCATGCTTCATAATTGGATTTTAGCACTTTCTTGAACGATTTGTCAAGAAGTTCAGCAGATTTTTGAATAATCGGGCCACCGACAAAAACACAAAACAATGTTATTAATCCAACGACACCGCCCATGAGCCAACCAAACACGAGCGTAATGGCATCCAAAATGATTTTTATCAGTTTAAAAGGCTTCTGGGTTTTTTCTGAAAGTATCAAAACAATAGCAGTCCACGGGTCAATTCCAACATCTGCTGCCATAAACCCACCTAGGCCAACAAAGCAAAGCACGCATCCTATCAAGGAAACTATAATTTGACTAACGTTCAATCCGCCAAAAGCTACTGTAGGTATGTACGCACTAAATTTATTGTATACCCAAATGCCAAAATCCATGAAAGCACCCAAAACCAGAAGGTAAACCACCGTCCCCACATGTATATGCTTGAACATCGCAGGAATAATTTCGCCACTGCTCTTTAAAACCCCGGCCTTCACTTGCTTGAGTGCATTAAAATAATCAAAAATCAGTACGAGAATTATTAACCCCGCATTAAGCATAGTTGCAACTTGTCCGGCCGAACACCCAACATTAATGCTCAACCCGTCATAAAACACAGTTATAGGGTCTGCCCCCTGGTCTGCTCCCAAGTTCATACCGCTGCCTATCCCTAGCAAGATAAGACCTAGCGTGCAGATTATAATCTTAACCGCGAACAACACGGCATTCTTTTGTTTTGTTTCTAACTTCATTTTATGTAACCTCTTTGAAAAATGATTTACCTTTATTTTTTTCTTCTATACCCAAATATTCCAAAATTGTTGCGCCAATATCAGCAAAACTCTCAAGCGTTGCCAAATTCACGCCAGACTTGATATTATTGCCAAAAATCAGCATAGGCGTATACTCTCTGGAATGATCTGTTGAAGAAGTGCTTGGATCGCATCCGTGATCCGCCGTAATAATCAAAACGTCGTCGCGCCTGAGTTTACGGCAAATATCCGCAAGCTTTTCGTCAAAATACGAAAGCGCCGATGCGTATCCGTCAATATCGTTCCTGTGGCCGTAAAGCATATCGAAATCAACAAGATTAACAAAACATAGGCCCTCAAAATTCTCCTCCATGAGTTCCAAAGTTTTGTTTATGCCGTCCGCGTTCCCTTTTGTGAGGATTTTCTTCGTTATACCCTTTCCGGCAAAAATATCGTTTATCTTGCCAACGGCAATAACGTTTAGCCCTCTGCTTTTGATAAAATCCAAAGCGGTTTTATCCGGGGGCGCAAGCGAAAAATCGTGACGGTTTGTAGTCCTTGTATAATTTGGATAATCACCAATAAATGGCCGTGCAATCACCCTCCCAACTGCGTGTTCACCGGTTAGTACCTCGCGCGCTATCCGGCAATACTCATAAAGTTCGTCTATGGGTACCGCGCCCTCATGAGCTGCAATTTGAAATACGCTATCTGCCGAAGTATAAACAATCAATTTGCCTTTTTCTACCGACTCTTTACCGTAATCTTTGATAACAGCGGTGCCGGAATACGGCTTATTGCAAAGTGTTCCCCTACCGGTTAATTTTTCGAATTTTTCAATAACCTCGCGCGGGAACCCATTTGGATATGTCGGAAACGGCTTTTGAGATTCGATTCCGGCGATTTCCCAGTGACCTATGATTGTGTCTTTGCCGCGAGAAAGTTCCTGCATACGCGCAAAACTTGCAGTTGGAGCTTCGCACTTTTTTGCATAATCTATGCCGTCGATGTTAAAAAGTCCCATTTTTTGCATGTTCGGCAGATAAAATTTTTTGCTCTTAAAGCACGCTTTCAACGTATTGCTGCCTTCATCGCCGTATTTTGCAGCATCTGGCATTGCGCCTATTCCAACGCTATCCAGAACTATTAAAAATACTCGTTTCATAATATCTGCTCCTTTAAAAGTTTATCCGAGGGTCATTTGCTCACAAGCGGAATCGCGTCCCGTTGGGACTTTGCCACTTGCGGGAATGTTTTTTGATCTGTAATTTTTTTCATCCGCAAACGTCCCTAATTTATACTCTTCTACTTTTATGACACGATGGCCTCTTTTTTGCTTCATAACTGCCACACCTTGCGTATTTTTCGTTTGTTTCAGATTCACAGAGGAGCTATTAAAAATCAACACTTTTTCCGAAGATGACGTGATAAGAAAATCTTTATCTTCATGTTCGTAAAACGCAGTAACAAGATCATCAAGGTCGCTGTAAGCCTTCACCAATTTTTTGCGGTTAGTTTTTGTCTCATATGATTTCATATCAACTTTAGAAACTTTCCCGCCTTTAAAAAAGAACAAAATAAATCCGCTATAATCGGTCGTAGCGATCACATAAACTAATTTTTCGTTTTTTTCAAACGAAAGCGATGCTGGAATATAATCCCCCATGCCGCTAGCTTTTGTGTCAGAAAAGCTGTATCCCTTGGCCTTATATACCTGACATTTATCAGTGAAGAACAGCAAATCTGAATGATTCATGCCGCGAATTTCAATCATTACTTCATCGTCATTTTTCAGTTTTTGATCTGAATTCATTTTGAGCGACTGTGGTGTTATTTTTTTGAAGTACCCTTCTTTGGTAACGAAAAACGTCACCGAATAGTCAGGCGGCAAAATCTCTTCTTCGTAAAATTCAGTTTCTTCCGGGCGTACAAGCAAGCTCTGACGCGGTTTTCCGTATTCTTTTGAAATTTCCGAAAGCTCTTTAATTATAATCTCGTATATTTTCTTCTTCTCAGAAAGTATGCTTTTGAAATTTTCTATTTCGCGTTTCAGGCTTTCTATTTCGCTTGTGCGCTTTAAAATATATTCCTTATTTAAATGGCGCAGTTTGATTTCGGCAACGAACTCTGCTTGGATTTCATCAATATTAAAGCCTTTCATAAGATTTGAAACAACATTTTGCTCTTCTGCGGTATTCCTAATTATCGCAATAGCCTTATCTATATCCAGCAATATCTTCCCAAGGCCTTCGAGCAGATGGAGCTTATCTTCTTTTTTCAGCAGCTCGAATTCCGTCCTCCTGCGAATGCACTCAGCCCGGAACGCCGTCCACTCTTCGAGGATCTCACGAACGCCCATTACTTTTGGCGTCCCGCCAATTAGAATATTAAAATTACACGAGAAAGTATCTTCAAGAGGAGTCAAGCGAAACAATTTAACCATCAATTTATCAGGATCTGTGCCGCGCTTCAAGTCAATTGTAATTTTAAGTCCATCAAGCCCTGTTTCGTCACGAATATCCGAAATTTCACGGATTTTTCCTTCTTTGACGAGTTCGACAATTTTTTCTATTATCACTTCACTTGCGGTTGTAGGAGGAATGTTTAGAATATCAATACAATTGCACTTCTTATCGTACTTGTACCTTGCCCTAACTTTTATGCCACCGCGACCGGTCTTGTAAATTTCTTGAATTTTTGCTTTGTCGTAAATTATCTCCCCTGCGCCCGGAAAATCCGGGGCAATGAGCGTTGAAGAGATATCGTGATCAGGATTTTTAATACACGCGATTGCAGTATCGCAAACTTCTTTAAGGTTGAACGGGCAAATTGAACTTGCCATCCCTACCGCTATTCCAGTGTTAGAAT
>CAZDOV010000059.1:0-5282 GCA_964507135.1 uncultured Eubacteriales bacterium
GTCGCCGCCTGTGCGGTTGGCGATATCTTCGTAAATATTACGTTCTTCCACTTTTTTTCCTCCAAAAGTTGAAATATTCTGATTCATAAAAAATATTTTTGTAAAAATTTATTTTGATGGCACGAGTATCATCTGAGCTTCGTTTAAGGTGTCTTCTGCCAAATGATTTTCTTCTTTGATGGTGCTTACTGACGAGTGATATTTTCGCGCAATATCCCACAGTGATTCGCCTTTTTGGGGGAAGTATACTGTCAAAGGAGAATTTTCGCTTTTAAAAGCATCTTTGGATTCATCCGCATTAACGGAAGTTATCATGTTGTGCGCTGTTTTTTGATACACGATAGAATGCACTGTAAATTCGGCTTTGATTTCAAGGGAACGGCCGTTTATCATTGCTTCTGAAATTTTGTTTGGGATAATTTCGGTCTCGAATTGCACATCGTTTTCGGCAATTTCGTCACCGGATTTATACTCAAATTCAAAGCTTCTTTCAACGTAGAACGGAGAATCGTCTGAATTTATTCCTAAAATACCAAGCTTTACTTTTCCGGTAAATCCAGGCTTTTTTTCGTTTAAAGCTGATAATATTGATACTGTATCGCAAAAAATATTCTTAATTTCTCGTGGGGTTTCGTCGGGGAGTTCCACTGTTCCTTTGCAGCTGAATTTTTCTTTGATTTTTTTAGTTATCTTGTATGTTTCCAGAAGTTCGGAATCGCTGCTGACATCATATTCTCTGGAATACACATCACTTACAACGCTAATTTCTTCTGATTTAAATGCAAAAACAGTTAATGCGAGTTTCATGTCTATTTCCAAAAGTTTTCCGGAATTTTCCGGATCGGTTTCGTTTGCTATTTTTATTTTGTTGCTGAGTATTTCTGGGTTTACGGTGCATTCACATTCTTCGCTTATTCCAGGAACATCTACGATTTGGCTTATTGGAATTTCGCATTCAAGATTTTCAGTGCTTCCTTGAGTTCTGTCGCTTATGTATAAAATTTTTAAATTGATTTTCCCTTTGACAACCGATTTGCCGGGCATTATTTTCATTTCTTCATCCAAAAAGGTTACTTCGGATTTTATTATTGATTCGACTGCTGGCTTGTTTTCTGGAATTTCTAGGGTTTCGCTTATTGTGAATTGCTGTTGCCCGGTCCCGATAAGGTTGCTTACGGGGACTGTTTCTATTTTTTGTTCAATATCTTTTCCGCTCACGCTATTCGAAATTTCGCTTGTGCTTTTTTCATAAATTTTTGAGCAAATTGAAAGTGCGCCGTGTAAGTCAATTTTTCTGGGGCTTACCGCTCTACAATTTATATATTCCATTTTTACAAATGTGTGGAGTATAGCGTTTTCAGGACTATTTTTTATATCAATCGATCCGGAAAATGGTACAGAATTTTCGCAACACCTTAAAACTTGTGAGTCGGCGTCGATATAGAGTATTTTTATTTGTGCTGTTCCTTCTATGTTTATTTGCCCACCCGAAATGTTTCTGGAATTGATGTTAGGTTTAATCAAGCATTTAAGAATTTTTTGGACGTCTGGACAATAGTCGGGAAGTGTAAAATCGATGTCTAATGGGATTTCTTTACAACCTTCAAAACAGAGCTTTTTCTCCGATAAACTGCTTTTGCTTACATCATAATTCATTTTAAAACTCTCCTTGTGTTGGATAATGATAATTTTTATTCGGAATTAAATTTATTTATTACAAGAACGAGAATTAGCTTTTTGCACACTGTTTTCCTTGAGAATTTATTTCGTAATTTTCTTTTATTATAATTTGAGAAATCGGTACAATTTCATAGCCCTCAGATCTTATTGTATCTATAATTTTCGGAAGGGCTTCGGGGGTGTTTTTGGCGCCATTGTGCATAAGAATTATCGAACCTGGTTTGATTTTTGATTTTATTCTTTTTACCATATCGTCGGGAGAAGGATCTTTCCAGTCGAGACTGTCTACGTCCCATTGAATGCAGTGCATGTTGAGTTCATTTGTTGCTTCGACAACCTCGTTGTTATAATCTCCGTACGGCGGTCTAAAAAGCGTGGGCCTTGGAGCTCCGGCAGCTTCGATTTTTTTGTTGCATTCTTCGATTTGGTCGGTAATTTTAGATTTTTCAAGTTTCGGAAGATGTGGGTGAGTGTTCGAGTGATTCCCTACGTCATGGCCTGCATCTGCAATTTGTTTGACGGATTCTGGATATTTTTCTGCCCAAAAGCCAACTAAAAAGAATGTGGTTTTAACGTCTTTATTTTTCAAGATATCGAGTAAAATTGGTGTTTGTTCGTTTCCCCATGCTGCATCAAAAGAGAGGCTTACGACTTTTTCTTGTTTGTCGACGCAATAAATTGGCAGCTTCCTTTCTTTTGCGCGTAGTGATGCTCCCGGAGATATCGTTAGCGCCAGAGAAGCGACCCCGGCTATGAAACATCCGGCCAGCAGCATTAAGTGTTTGCGATTAATGATAAAAACTTTCATATTAAAATTCCTCCTTGCACAATTTTTATGCAAAGAGGAAAGCAAATATAATCATGGATTTTTATTTTGCTTTTTATTCCAACGCTTTTCGATTTCAAAAATAGCGGTGGGGATTAACGAAAGCGATATAACGCTCATCCACTGCACAAAATCAAGTGACGCTGTTTTGAAAAAAGTTACGAGCGATGGGATCGTTACCACAATTATTTGTAATGCTATACATAGCCCTACAGAAAAAACCAGTTTTTTGTTGGTGAACATACCGGTTTTTAAGAGCGGTTTTTTGCTTCTCACATTAAAAGTATGAATGGTTTGGCTTATTCCGAGCGTCAAAAATGCCATAGTTCGGCCTATTATTGGGTCGAGCGGATTTATGTCATAAAATACTTTTCCGATGCTATAAGACAGAAGCCCCATCGTGGCAATTAAAGTTCCCTCAACGATTATGTTGTACCCCATACTACCTGCAAAAATATTTTCTCGCGAACTTTCGGGTTGTCTCTTCATAATATTTTTGTCTATCGGATCAACACCTAGTGCAAGCGCTGGGAAGGCATCGGTTACCAGATTTATCCAGAGCAAATGTATGGCAAGAAGTGGCGATGGTACGCCTATTAAAAATGCTAAAAATACAACCATAACTTCGCTTATGTTTGTGGACAGCAAAAAATGGATTGTTTTTTTGATATTATCGTAAATCCCTCGGCCTTGCCGCACTGCTTCGACTATTACGGAAAAATTATCGTCAGTCAAAATCAAATCAGATGCAAATTTTGCAGCATCTGTTCCGGATTTTCCCATAGCACAGCCAATATCGGCGGCTTTGAGCGCAGGCGCATCGTTTACTCCATCGCCGGTCATTGCTACTATTTCTCCATTTTTTTGCAAAGCTTTGACGATTTTAACTTTATGTTTCGGTGATACTCTCGCAAAAATCGAACATGATTTTACTTTTTCTCTCAATTCTTTTTCAGTTAGTTTATCGAGTTCGCTTCCGATTACGATTTCTGCGTGATTTATGCCAACTGTTTTTGCTACGGCTTTCGCGGTTCCCGCGTGATCTCCGGTTATCATTATTGTCCTAATTCCTGCTTTTTTGCATTCTTCCACAGCTGATTTTGTTTCCGGACGCGGAGGATCTATAATTCCTACCATTGCCGTAAAAGTCAGGTTTTTTTCGGCGCATGAAAGTCCAAAAACTTCTTTTGGGACTTTTTTATGAGCTATTGCAACTATTCGTAAGGCTTTATCTGTCATGGCTGAAATTTGGCTTTGTATTCTTACTTGAATTTTTTTATCTAAGATTTTTGAACCGCCGGTTTCATCTTCGTATTTTGAACATATTTTAAGCAAAATGTCAGGAGCACCTTTGGTTATGACCAAATACGAGCTTTCGTCAAAATCATGAACGGTTGTCATTAATTTTCGGGTTGAATCGAACGGAATCTCAAAGCGCCGAGGAAATTTTAAGTTCAAATTTTTTATATCTATATCTGCTCTTAAAGCGGAAGAAAGTAACGCATTTTCCGTGGGTTCGCCTTCGAATATAATTTCGTTATTTGTTTTTGTTGCGACGGAATTATTACACAAAGCCGCGATAGAAAAAAAATTTTTGCAAAATTCGTTTAAATGAGATTTGCCGTGAATGTATTCATTTTTTGATGCACTGCAAATTTCCGCGGCAGTCATCTTGTTCATTGTTAGCGTTCCGGTTTTGTCAGTGCAAATTACGGTTGCGTGCCCTAAAGCTTCGATAGCTGGTAATTTCCGTACGATGGTACCGTGCTTTGCCATAATTCTGACTCCGCTCGCCAAAACTACTGTTATGACAGCTGGAAGCCCTTCAGGTATTGCCGCAACAGCTAGGCTTATTGCTATCAAAAACATTTCAAACATGTCGGCGTGATGAAGTATGCCCAAGATAAACACAGCGGCACTGATGAGTATTATGCAAATTCCAAGAATTTTGCCGGTGCTTGCAAGATTTTTCTGCATCGGAGTTTTTTCTGAGGTTTCGAGGTTTATCATCGAAGATATTTTCCCGATTTCGGTATTTGCGCCTGTTGCAATCGCTATGGCTTCGGCGTGGCCTCTTGTGATAATACTTCCGGCGAAGACCATATTTTTCTTTTCGTCGTGAGATAGTTTGCTTTTTGTTAACGTGTCGGAAGATTTTTCGACCGAGAATGTCTCGCCGGTTAAAGCTGATTCTTCAGCAGCAAGATTTGACGATTTTATTACTCTTGCGTCTGCAGCGACTAAATCTCCTGCGCTCAAAATCAAGATTTCTCCCGGTACGACTTCCGCTGAAGAGATTCGAACGATCTTTTTGTTTCGGCGTACTTTGACTAGTGGTGATGATATCTTTTTGAGAGATTCTATTTCTTTTTCTGCTTTGCTTTCTTGAAGTATTCCAATGGCTGCGTTTATGACAACTATCGAAATTATTATTATTGAGTCTATATAATCCGAGTTTTGACTAAAAATTGACGTTATGAAAGAAATTACCGCTGCTATAATGAGTGTAATTACCATAAAGTCTGAAAATTGCGCTATTAGTTTTTTGAAAAAGCTTGGCGGTTTTGATTGAATCAAAGCATTTGCTCCGAATTTTAAAAATCTTTTTTTGGCATCATCGGTATTTAGTCCGGTTTCTCTTCTTACTTTCAATTGTTTTGAAATTTGTTCTGCGTTCATGCTGTGCCATTCCATTTTTCCATCTCCAACAATTTTGTTTTCCGCTTCGCGAATTTATATAATTTTTTAAAATTATTCTTCGGTAAAAATATATATG
>CAZDOV010000060.1:0-5241 GCA_964507135.1 uncultured Eubacteriales bacterium
ACTTTGAAAGCGATAAACTAAACGTTTTATCAGAAAAAAGCTTCTCAAAATCAGAGCGTTCAAAAATAAAATGTTACGGAGCAAACGAACCTCTCGAAGGCCTTGCAATTTTAAAGCACGAAAATGTCGATATTTCGATAACAGGCAATTCAACAAATCCAACTAGATTCCAACATATTGTTGTTGGAACTTATAAAAAATGGGCTTATGAAACTGGTAAAAAATATTTTTCTGTAGCATCCGGCGGCGGTACAGGGCGCACATTACACCCTGATAATATGGCAGCTGGCCCGGCATCCTATGGCCTCACGGATTCTATGGGAAGAATGCATAGCGACGCACAGTTTGCAGGTTCATCTTCAGTTCCGGCTCACGTTGATATGATGGGATTTATAGGTATGGGTAACAATCCTATGGTAGGCACAACTGTAGCGTGTGCTGTGGCAATAGCTGACTCTTTCAATTAATTTTTGTTCTTGTTTTACAAATATTTCGATTTTTAGACAGAAAGATTCTATATTGTATATTGTTTGGGCTTATGATAGAATTCTCCATGTTAAATTTAGTAAGAGTGGGCAGGTGTGATTTTATGGGTAAAGATAGATTTGATATAAGTTCAGATTTACAATCCGAAAAGGACATTTTATCACCTAACGCTCCCCTTGGAAGTACTCAAGATTCTACATCGAAATCATTCGGTAATATGATCAAAAATCATCTTTTTAAACTTTTGCACATCAATGAAGGTGTTGGTCAAAAAAATTCAAATACTCGTGAAAAATAATCAGTGAATATTGGCTGCTTTTTTTAAGATACTATAACGAAAGATTTTTCGTTATAGTATCTTTGTTTTGGAGGGTAAATTTTATGGGGAAAAGAATCGGGAAATATACAATTGAAATGGAACACAATCCCACTGTCATCGCATCGGCAGGAGTATGTGGAAAAAAAGAATCGCAGGGGCCACTAGGCAATCAGTTTGACAAGGTTTTCGAGGATACCACTTTGAACGAACCATCCTGGGAAAAGTCAGAAAGCAGACTTCAAGCCGAGGCGGTAAATACAGCACTTGAAAAAGCAGCAATGAAAACCTCCGACATAAATTATATTTTTGCGGGAGATTTGCTAAATCAATGTATGTCATCAGCATTTGGACTACGTGAGTTAGGTATACCGTTTTTGGGGCAATTCGGAGCATGTTCAACAATGGCCCAGACTTTGTTTCTTGCGTCATTAACTGTGGAATCCGGTATTGCGGATTACTCCGTTGCAGTGACATCTTCGCATTTCTGCTCATCCGAAAGGCAATTCAGATTCCCCTTACACTACGGCGGCCAACGCACGCCAACTGCTCAGTGGACCGTCACAGGCGCAGGAGCTGCAATTATCGGAAAAAACAGCGACGGGCCAAAAATAAACAAGGCGACCGTCGGGACAATCACGGATTTAGGCATTAAAGACGCAAACAATATGGGAGCTGCAATGGCTCCAGCTGCAGCAAAAACAATGACTGCGTTTTTAAGTGATACAAACACTAAGCCCTCAGATTATGATTTGATTTTGACAGGGGATTTAGGAGAAGTTGGTTCTAATTTGTTCCAAGAACTTATGTTAAAGCAAGGAATTTTAATTGATGAAAATTATAATGATTGCGGGCTAATGATATATCACAAAGAAAAGCAGGACGTTCATGCAGGAGGCTCAGGATGCGGCTGCTCCGCTTCAATTTTATGCTCAATAATTTTAAATAAAGTCAAAAATCATGAACTTAATAATATTTTATTCATGGCAACAGGTGCGTTAATGTCCCCCACGTCTTCCCAACAAGGGGAAACCATTCCGGGTGTCGCACACCTTATAAACATTCATTCCGCTTAAATTTTACGCATAAATAAACAAAACAATAGAATAATGAGCCAAAAAGTCTCATCTTATTAAATATATCTTTTGTTTTTATTTATTGGAGGTAACAAGATGAGCACAGGCAGAATTCAAATAAACATATTTGGCGAAACCGTAGGGCAACCATTGGGGGACGCTCGCGTTACTGTTTCGTCAGCTTCTGAAAATTCAAGTGTAATTTCAGAAATCATAACAAATTCGTCCGGAAAATCCGACATAATAGAACTCGAAGCTCCGCCTCTTGAATATTCACTAAGTGCGAATTCGCCAAAACCATATTCAGAATATAATTTGAAAATAGAAAGAGAAAACTTTGAAGATACACTTATTGAAAAAATACAGATTCTCCCTGATGTTTTATCACAGCAAAACGTTTTTATGACTCCAAAACGCGAAAATACAGAAACGCTCGTATTCACTGTTCCGCCACATACTTTATACGGAGAATATCCACCCAAAATTGCTGAGGACGCAATAAAAGAGGCGCCTCAGGCATCGGGATTTGTAGTTCTTGACCAAGTTGTAATACCAGAATATATCATCGTCCATGACGGCGACCCGAATGACGATACTGTACCAAATTACTGGATCCCGTATAAAGATTATATAAAAAACGTGGCCAGTTGCGAAATTTATGCAACTTGGCCTGAAGAAAGTATTAAAGCAAATATTCTAACAATAAATTCATTCACTTTAAACCGTGTTTATACAGAATGGTATCGCAATCAAGGCAAAAATTTCACTATCACATCTTCGACAGCGTATGATCAGAAATTTGTTTACCAACGTAACATTTTCCAAGAAATTTCGAATATAGTCGACAACCTTTTTGCGACCTTTATTACGAAACCATCAATTCAGCAACCACTATTTACACAATATTGTGACGGTAAAAACGTAACATGCCCGGGGTGGCTGTCGCAGTGGGGCTCTAAGGACCTTGCCGAAAACGGTTTCGGATATATAGAAATCCTTCAAAATTACTACGGCACAGAGATTTACCTTGAATCATCTACTCAAGTAACAGGTATTCCCAGTTCGTTTCCTGGAGAAATTTTACAAATAGGAACAAATGGCCCTTCTGTACGCACAATCCAAAACCAACTTAACGGTATAAGCGACAACTACCCTGCAATCAAAAAGATAGCTGTTGACGGTATTTACGGTCAAAACACTGCAGATTCCATCAAAAAATTCCAAAGCATTTTTGGGCTTCCAGAAACCGGCATTGTGGACTACGCAACTTGGTACGAAATTTCCAAAATATTTACAGCAGTCAAGCGCTTAACTGCTTAACACTTTGACACTCCCCATAGCTAAAGCAAGGGGTTTTATGACACATTTGATAAATTCAAATAGTGCTATAAATTTTTATTTCACAACCACCAGACCCAGAACGTGGAGGCATCATATGATACACATCACCGTCTTCAACGATATGGCGAGCAACATCAACTGTAAACCATTTCATAGGAGGCGAATCACCGTCAATCACCGCGACTGCCGCACCTTGCTCGCATACTTCGGGGGATTGATTATCAAGCGCGCTGAACACAGTCGTAACCGTTGGTTCCGGACATGACTGGTGAAAAGTTCCAAAAGTCCATTGATGCCCATGTATTAGATATTTAAGATTCAAAAATTTTGAGTTTTGGTACCTATCATTCAAATAATTCAAAAACATTTTGGCAGTTTTATCGCTATACTGTGAATCTATCAAAAAATTGTTGGATATTCCTCTATTGCCGGGAGCATTTAGTTTTGCTGTCGGATTATAGTCTGACCATAAAATTCCCATAATTGTTGACCATATATCTTTAAGTGTATACAAACAACCATACCTCATGTGGAACATATCGCTAACGCATTCCCACCTTACGCTATGAGGAACACCACCATGCACAGCTAAAGTACTTTTATTTATTACAGCACCAACTGGCAATTCTTCAAAGAAACGTGATAATAGCTCTGGGCAAACAACAGAGTCATCTGTAGTCTTAGGTAAAAGCGTTGGCGTTTTCGATGCTGAAGCGTTACCTTTAGTCATAGCTAGAAACTGCGGTTCTTTCGCTGCTGAAAAATAGCCAAAATCCCCGATGTATTGACTGACCGTTTCGTGATTACCCCGAAGTAAAGTCACCTTATCGGGATTTTCTAAGTAAAAGCTCAATAGTTCGTATAAAGTCGCTGCACTGTATACTCCGCGATCAATATAATCACCCAAGAAAACAACGTTGGCAAGTTCACCGATACTCAGAGCAAATTTTAACCGACTTATTATCGTACAAACGGTTAAAAAATCCCCGTGGACATCCCCAACTACTGCAGTCGGTCCTTCCAAATCTACGATTAAATCTTTCGATTCAAATTCTGCTCTTGATTTTGGGGCCATCAATTTCAACGCTTGTTCTAATTTTCTTTCTAATAACTTTTTTGTTGGAAATTTTTTAAGATAACTATCAGGAAAGTCCTCTATACTTCTACTGATATTAACACAGCGAGCGACAGATTGTTTCGGCACAGGCGCTAACAATTTAGGTTCATCATCAGAGCCTAAAGCATCAAAATCCTCCTCTTCAGTGAAAAACGGCGCAGGAGATGTAGGCTCGGAAACACTTTCTTCACCCAAAATTGGAAGTACACCGCTACGAACTCTCACGTCGAACGGCACAGGGGATTTTTGTTCAAAACTCTGTGGCTGAATTCCCCAGATCAACGTACTTGCACTAGATAAATATTTTGCGTCATCAACGCAGCCTTCGCTGTCATCATCATCATCGTCGTCGTCGTAATCATCACCAATAATGTCGTCAATCCAGTTAGCGTTGCTTTTATGGCCATTTCCGCCATGATCCGCCGCATCTTCTATAACACAAGAAGTTATAAACTGCGGACAACCATCATCCCCAATCACGTAATAGTGTGTTTGATCATCAGATTCCTCAGATGCTCGGCATGGGGCCCCTATATTAGCTATAGCCAAGATCAGTGCTAATAATCTTCTTTTCACTTGGGGGCTCATTTTAGACATATTATTTCTCTCCTCGACAATATTCTATAAAATAACCCCATTATAGTACTTCAACTTATTTTTGTCGATAACATATTTTTCGGATACATGCCTTTCTCATAAAAAATCAATAATGCGGCAAGTATATTTGCCTTTAGAGAGCGTTTTTTATCGGAAGTAGCAAGGGATTTTTTGTGTACGGCAAGTGCGAATTTTAATAGAAAATTCACGGTTTTGTGTAAGATTTCATTTGAAAATTGCAAAAGAACCTTCGAAGATGCTATATCCAAAGAAAATGTGTGTGAAAAAATCCCCTACAAATTCAAATT
>CAZDOV010000061.1:0-5172 GCA_964507135.1 uncultured Eubacteriales bacterium
TACGTTGTAAGTGGGTTGTTTTGTCCGTCCGGGTCTAGACGACCTAGCCCATACACTAGCAACGCGTAAAGGGTCTCATTCAGCATATCGTACATCCGCTGAGTAGCCGGTGAGGTATCCAACGAATTGTTGCCGTCTTTGAACACCTTACTTTCCCAAGCACACTCTGCAATCGTTAAAGCCGTAATCACATTTTGTTTGAGTTTAGGGTGATCAATACTATTAAACGCCTTGATAGGAATTGAGCTTCTGCCTCTGTCATGACCGGTTCTAACTCTTCCATCATTATCGACAAATTCCAATCCAATTTTGTGGAAGAATGGGAATTGCGCGGCATGGTAGTAGGTGTCCCATGCCCTTCGACATTCACTATAGCCATCTGGACACCGCAAGAACCATATATGCGAAGCGGTAAGGTGCATCAGTTTTGATAAATAATAATTGTAGGGCTTATCATGAAGGGCCCTTACGAACGCAGCAATTAGTTTATGTTCGTTACTGGTGCCTATCGGATAACGAAATCTATCTGCAGCTGTCCCTTTGCGGGCAGCTGTCGAAAGAGCAAGACAGCAACTGTGAGCCTCCGTCATATTCTTCCCCATGGTCGCAGGATCGTTTGCTCCATGAATAAGATCGAACTCGCCATTTCGACCATGTTTGTTGCATACTCGTTTGCCGTTCACGAAGGGAGACAACGTCACTTGATACGCAGCATGGCCATCATTGATCGTCTTATGGTCAGTTGTTAACGTTTGTGTGTCAACGGCGCCTTCAGTTATGGTAACATCAGCAAAAGCGTTTGTGGCGGCCATTGAGGCCGAAAGTGCTGTGCTTAAAAATATTTTCCAAATGTTTTTCATCTTAAGTCCCATTATTCATACTCCTTAATCTAATTTTAATTATATTGGTATTATACAGTGCAAAATTATATAGCTATAGCATCCGCAATTGTAAATCAGGTGCCTTGATTTACTTGATACAACTTATTTTTAGCTTATTCGATAACTGATTTGAGCTTAAATACATATGCATCATCAATACTTAACAATTGTTGTATTAACAATATACCATGTGGTTGCCATAATGTCAACACAAAATTTAAATAAACTAAAAACCCACGGATTTATCCGTGGGCAATAAATGCAAGGCAAAAAGGAGAACGTTATAAAAAGCGAAGAGAAATCACATATATAGGTAATCCACTGCTGCGTTATTTTTCATAAAGACGCTTCAGGAGAGAAAGATGCCGCTTAATTTCCAATTTACTGTTTATGTCACCTTTCAAAAATAAATGCTGTGCTTTTTCCATGACATTAAGTTGACGGTATTGTAAGATTTATGATATTCTAAGTTCGTTTGTTATTGCGTTTTTAGTTATCAAAACCACAAAATCACGAGGTATTTAGCGATGCATAAAACGGACATAAGTCATTTTGGAGATCGAGCAAAATCTAGAAAAAAAGGAGGCGGAATAGAAACTAAGAATAGTTTTTCGCGTAAGCTCTGGCTACTTCTGGTGATATTGGTCAGATTTTTTACGAGCATAATGTTGATAATTTTTTTTACGTTTGCGCTGATTTTGGGCTCGTTAGCTGTTTATAAGTCGTCATTATTGGAAAATGATATTGCGCTGAACATAAACGCTTCTAAAATGGCTTTGACGAGTTTTGTTTACGTCAATGATGAAAACGGAAATCCTCAGGAATATCAAAAAGTTCACAAGCTTGAAAACAGAATTTGGGTGGATTTTCAGGATATTCCAGTCAACATGAAAAATGCTGTGATAGCAGTTGAAGATAAGCGCTTTTATAATCACCGAGGTGTGGACTGGAAGAGAACCTTTGGAGCCGGGCTTAAATTACTATCCGGGACTCAAAGCTATGGTGGTTCGACTCTTACGCAGCAATTAATAAAAAACATAACCGAGGATAATCAAGTGAGTTTAGCGCGTAAGGCCCGGGAAATTTTCAGAGCCATACAGTTGGAAGAAATGTACTCTAAAGATGAGATTTTGGAGTCTTATTTGAATGTTGTAAATTTTGGTGGTGGCTGCAGAGGTGTTCAATCTGCTGCGCATGTGTATTTTGACAAGGATATTTGGGATTGTTCTTTGGCGCAATGCGCCGCTATCGCCGGTATCACCCAAAATCCAACGGCTTATAATCCGATTTATCACCCTGAAAACAATCGCAATCGTCGCGAAATAGTTCTGTGGGAAATGTTAGATCAAAATAAAATTTCGAACGAAGAATATCAAAGTGCTATTGAAGAATCTGCAACTATGGATTTTTCAGAAGCAGAAGAAAGAGCTGAAAAAGAAACTTCTTCAGCTGCTGTCAGAAATTGGTATGTTGAAACTTTACTTAAAGATGTTGTTAATGATCTGTGCGTTAAATATCATATTGGCAAATCGGCCGCTGAAGATATGATTTATACCCAAGGGTTGAAAATTTACAGCGCTATGGATCAAAAAGCGCAAGAAATAGTTGAAAATACCTTGAAAGACAGCTCGATAATGCCGAAAGACAAAAATTTACAGTTAGGCTATATTTTAATGGATTTCAGCGGAAGAATCCTGGCTGTTGTTGGCTCGAGAAACGAGAAAACAGGTAATCTTCTTTATGACAGGGCAAACTTCGCGCGAAGGCAGCCAGGTTCAACCATCAAACCAATTGCGGCTTATACTCCTGCAATAGATTGGGGAATTTATAATTATTCATCGCTCATACCTGACGAACCGCTGAGAATAGATAGTGATGGAAACAATAAAATTAAAAATTGGCCAGAAAATTGGTACAAACGTTATAAGGGAAAGGTCACTCTTCAATGGGCTCTTGAAAAATCAGCGAACGCTCCTGCAGCGCAAGTCGTGAACTTGCTGACGCCGCAAAAAAGCTATGAATTTTTGACTAAGAAATTAGGATTTAGCAGTCTTGATTCACACGATGCTGTTTCGCTTTCAGCCCTTGCCACTGGTGGGACGCATTACGGTGTTACTTTACGTGAAATGGCAGCTGCGTTCCAAATCTTTGGAAACGGCGGCAAATTTAATCGCCCGCACACGTATTTTTATGTTACGGATAGAAATGATCACGTGATACTAGACAATCGAGATGCCATACCTATCCAAGCCATTTCACCGAATACTGCTTCTATCATGAATAGGCTTCTTAGAAACGTTATTATTGGTCCAGAAGGTACCGGCCGAAGTGCGAATATAGCTGGGTGGAATATAATAGGTAAGACAGGCACTACTACTGATGACTATGACAGCTGGTTCATTGGTATGAGCCCGTATGCTGTTGCCGGTATTTGGACGGGGTATGATAACCCAAAACGTATCGGCGAAACAGCCGCGGCAATACGCATATGGAAAGCTATTATGACAAAATATCTTGTCGGGAAACCAATTATAGATTATAACTATAGTGAAGATGTTGTAAGTGCAAGTTATTGCAGAGTTAGTGGTAAGCTAGCTGGGCCGAATTGCCCTCATGCGACAGGGTATTACGACGTAAACAATATGCCGGACACCTGTTCGGTACATTCCGGAGCTGCTGAATATAGGTCGGTAATGGCTCCAGTAAGCCCCGTTGAAAGCTCGGATGAAATTACCAATCCAGAACCAGAATCTGTGAGTGAGCCTCCGACGTTTTCACAGCCTACGTCGGAAAACATTCAATTTTTAGAAGAATATCAAAATTAGTAATACCACTAAGCCAGCTGTCCGCATAAAATAAACGTAGATAGAATAAAAAAGCGAAATATTATCCTAATGGAGGGAAAGCATGTCTGTTATAGTACAAAAATTTGGTGGCAGTTCGGTTGCGGATGCTCACCACGTTTTTAACGTAGCAAAAAATATAATAAACGTTTATCGCCAAAACAATGATGTAGTGGTAGTGGTATCTGCTCAAGGCAATACGACTGACGACTTGCAAAACGCGGTTTATGAAATAAATCAAAACGCATCAAAGCGCGAAATGGACGCTTTCCTTGCGGCGGGGGAACAAATGTCCTCCGCGCTTTTGGCAATAGCGATTCAAAAGCTAGGATATCCTGCTATATCCCTAACAGGGTGGCAAGCAGGATTTTTGACAGATAATGAATATTCGCGTGCAAAAATCAAAAAAATTGATACAACACGAATCCAAAAAGAAATAGAAAATAAAAATATCGTTATTGTAGCGGGATTTCAAGGAATAAACGAGCTCAGTGATATCACTACTCTCGGCCGCGGAGGATCCGATACTAGCGCTGTGGCATTAGCCGCTGCTCTTAAAGCTGATGTTTGTAAAATATATACGGACGTTGATGGGGTGTACACAGCTGACCCCAGAATAGTTCCGACTGCAAAAAAATGGGGAGTTCTTTCTTACGATGAAATGTTTGAACTGTCGTATCGCGGAGCTCAGGTTTTGAGCAACAGTTCGATAGAAGTTGCGAGAAATGCCGGAGTGAAAATCGAAGTGCTCTCGAGTTTATCCGCGAACACTAGTGGAACGATTATAGAAAACAAAAATGCACTTGTTTGTAATTCCGTGAGCGGTATTTCACTCGAAAACGGTCTTGCTAAGTTCATATTGGTGGGAGAAGAGCCCTTGGGTGAATTCAAGGCTAACATTTTTGACTATGCGAAAAAATCAGCTTTATCAATCGATAAGGGCTTAAAACTTACCAGAAAACACCAATTAAATTCCTGCGGTTTTGTTGTCAAAGAGTCCGAAATTGACCAAATTTTAGATATTGCGTCTTCGATTAATCAGGATTCTGGCGTACAAATTTTTTATGATAAAAACAAGTCTAAGATCTCAGTTATAAATATTTCTGACAGCATTAATATTAATACGGCGTCTATAATTTTTGAAGTTTTGGCAGAACTCAATATAGAAATCGAAATGGTGGCTTGTGATGAAAAGCGGGTTTCGATAATAGTTGAATCTCATAACTCTCACGCTGCTGTAAATGCAATACATTCCAAGCTTTTCGAGGAAGATAGCCTCATATAGAAGCAACATTTGGCCAAGAAATCAAAAGGGGAAACCAAAAAAAGCATCGACATGATATCAGTGACAACGCTTGAAAAAATATAAGACCACAGCTATACTTTCGAGAATCTCTATTATCTTTTGCATCTCAAGCTCCTCCACTTTTGCTCACTTATTTTAAATT
>CAZDOV010000062.1:0-5025 GCA_964507135.1 uncultured Eubacteriales bacterium
TTATCACGTAGCTTTGTTTCGACCTCCTTCGCTGAAATCCTCTCAAGGTGACCAACTTTCGGGTTCATTTGCCTTTCGAGCCATATAGGGTCCACACCAAGCAGAGCCATCGCCGCAACAGCAGAACGATGCACAACTCTATCGCATAAAATTTTCCCTCCGTTCGGAGCGCAAAGCCTTATCATTGCTTGAATGCACAAGGTGTTCCCCCGGCAAGAAAAAAGCGAACGTTTGGTATCATAAATTCCAGCCAGACTGTTTTCGGCGGCTTTTATTATTCCGCTTGCGTCGTAAAGATTGTCGGTTTCCGGAAGCTCGGTGTAGTCAAATTCAGAAAAATTAATGCTTCGAAATGCGTTTCGCTTGTGGCCAGGGGTATGAAAAGAAGATCTATTTGACAAACCGTATTTTTTAAGTGAATCGTAAAGTAATTTGCTCATATTTTAACTCCTAAGTTTTTCGAAATTTAATCATGAATATATCCACAGAAATTTGAAACAATAATTAGAAAATTTACTAATCAAAAGGATGATAAAAATGACTGAACTCAATGTTTCGAAGAAAGAATACTCCAAAATGGCAGGTGATACATCGCCGGCAAGCCCAATCTGGAAGGACTTATTTATGGCCTTCATCTTCGGCGGTGCAATATGCACGCTAGGGCAATTTCTTTGCCAAACTTATATGACATGCTTTGCACTCGACAAGAAAACCGCTAGCACGTGGGTTTCAATAACCTTAATTGCCTTAAGTTCGCTGCTAACAGCACTAAACTGGTACGGAAAAATCGCAAAGCACGCCGGAGCCGGCACAATTGTTCCGATAACAGGATTTTCTAACTCTATAACAGCACCTGCGATTGAATTCAAAAGCGAAGGGCACGTTTTTGGGATCGGCGCAAAAATGTTCATAATGGCAGGGCCGGTAATCGTGTTTGGTACAATATCTTCAATGGTTTACGGGTTTATTGTATGGATATTCAAACTGTACTGATTTTCTGACATCATCCTCCCCGCTGCCTTTGCACTTCATACATCAGCACACCCGCTGCAACTGACGCATTAAGAGAGTTTATCTTTCCGCGCATTGGAAGAGAAACAATAAAATCGCATTTTTTGCGCACAAGATTGCCCAATCCCTTGCCTTCTGACCCAATAACAATCGCAGCTGAACCACGAAAATCACAGTCACACCAGTTTTCACCATTCATATCAGCACCGTATATCCACACTCCAGCTTTTTTAAGCTTGTCCAGAGTAGCCGAAATATTGCTCACTTTAGCAACGGGGACATATTCTAGTGCACCTGCTGACGATTTGCTGACTGATTCCGTAAGTCCTGCCGATCGGCGCTTAGGTATAATAACCCCGTGAGAACCGGCACATTCGGCGGTTCTTATAATAGCGCCCAAATTGTGCGGATCTTCTATTTCATCAGCAATTATTATGAACGGCGGTTCCCCTCTTTGCTCAGCTATTGCCAATATTTCTTCAACTGAAGCGCTTTTTCTAGCTCCAACCAAAGCTATTATTCCTTGATGATTCGTTCCATTTGATATTAAATCTAATTTAGCTTTATCAACTTTCTTTACTACTATGTTTCTATCTCTAATTTGCGCAACCAACCTCACAATTGACCCGTGACATATCCCGCTCGAGATAAAAACGCTTTCTATCGCGCGGTCAGTTTTCAGGGCTTCTGAGACAGCGTTACGCCCGATTAAATACTCTGTTGGTTTTTTTGCTTGATTTTCCACTAAAAACTATTCTCCGTCCAATTTATTAAGTCAATTTCATTGACTTTCGCTTTTTATTTTTGATACTACAACTTTTTGAATCCCGCATCATTAAAATTTTTTCTATCATACCAAACGTTTCATCGCTGAGCATATGCTCAATTTTGCAAGCGTCCGATTCAGCTGTTTCGTTGCTGACCCCCAAAACAACTGCAAAAAAATCTCTTAACATCCTGTGCTTGGAATAAACCGTATTTGCTATAGATTTTCCCATGGGCGTCAACGTAATCTTACCATACTTTTCTTGAATCACCAAATTTTTTAACTTAAGTGCTCGAATTGCACGGTTAACACTTGGCTTGGATATTCCAAGAGCTTTTGCAACGTCAGTAACCCCCACGCCACTAGAATTTTGGCTAAGTACATATATTATTTCGATATAATCTTCCAACGATGCCGTTAAATATTGCACAGTGTCACCTCACCGCTTTTTTGAATTTTTACCACAAAAGCCTTTATATGCGCACCCAGAGCAACCATTACTTTGACTGGATTTATTAGAACGTTTTTTTCTGTAAGCACGGAAAAAAATTGCTATCACAATCAAAATTACAATTACAAGTATCGCCATATCCGCTGTATTCATTCCAAACTTCCTCCGTATTCAGATCAATCTGTTTATCAAATTCAAAATTTGATAAACTAGCGCTGACATTACAAATGCAATAAAAAGCTGATATAAAACCAAAATAGCGGCTAATTTCTTATCGCCTAGCTCCTTATATATTGCACTAAGAGCTGCAACGCAAGGAACATAGAGAAGCACAAAAACCAGAAATGCAATCGCTGAAAAAACCGAAAAGTTTTGCGTCAAAATTTGCGATAAATTCTCAGGGCTACCGCTTGCATAAAGTAGCGAAAGTGTGCTCACTATTGATTCTTTGGCCATAATACCGGTAAGCAGCGCAACCGCTGCTCGCCAATCGGCAAATCCGCAAAGATTAAAAATTGGAGCGATAAAATTCCCGATTTTAGACAAAATGCTTTCAGATTTATCAGAAACCATCTGCATTCCCGGCCCAAACGATTGCAAAAACCACACCGCAACAGTCGCTACCAAAATCACTGTACCCGCTCGCTCAATAAAATCCTTGGTACGATCCCAAACACTCATAAAAACATTTTTGGCTGATGGCATTTTGTATTCCGGCATTTCCATAATAAATGGAGCATCATTGCCGCTAAAAAGACTATCTTTGAAAATCAAAGCTGTAAAAATCGAGACCATAATTCCAAAAATATAAATTAGGAAAACCGCTAATGTTTGATGTTCCGGAAAAAACGCCGAAGCAAATAATAAGTACGCTGGCATTTTCGCGCTACAAGACATAAAAGGAATTAAAAATATTGTAAGATTTTTATCTTTTTTGCTTTCTAAAATTTTAGTACCAAGCACGGCAGGAACGCTACAGCCAAACCCCATTATGAGCGGAACAAACGCTTTACCAGAAAGTCCAATTTTTCTGAAAGGCCTATCCATTATGAACGTTGCTCTTGCCATATATCCGCAGTCTTCCAAAAGGGAAATTAGCGTAAAAAGCAATATTACCTGCGGTAAAAACGCAACTACAGAACCTACCCCACCAATTACAGCATCTAAAACCAAACTTTTTGACCAGTCTGATGCTCCAACATAATTTAAAATGTTTCCAACCGTCCTTCTAGTACTGCCGTGTATAAACATTTCGCAAAAGTCCCTAAGTGCCACACCAATCGGCCCAAAAGTTACATAAAATATTCCGAAAATCATAAGTAAAAAGCACGGAATTGCAGTGTATTTCCCCGTCAAAACTTTATCGACCAAATGTGAGAACGTGATGGAAACATCTTTACTTATAGTTTTAATTGTTTTTCGGCAAATATTACATATATTTTGATAACGTTCATCAGCTATGATGATATCCTTATCTTTATCGTAATTAAGACTGATTTTATCACGCATTTTTTCTATTTCTACCGCTTGGCTGGAAGTTATTCCTGCTTCAGCCACCACTAATGGATCGTCTTCAAAAATTTTGACACTTTTAAATCTCTGATGTGCCGTATATTTTCCTCCCGGAGAAGTTATGGTACTGATTTTCTCAATCGCATGTTCAACATCATCGGAATAAGTAGGGCGAGACTGCAAAACATTTTTCTGCGATTTCAAGCAGCACTCAATTGTTTTAACGAGACGATCGATACCTATGTTCTTCCCGGCCGAAACCGGTACAATCGGTACTCCAAGGCGCTTTTCAAGCATATGATAATCAATAATTTTTCCTTTTTGCTCAAGCAAATCCACCATATTAAGCACGAGCACCATACGACAATCCAATTCCATAAGCTGAGTCGTGAGATACAGGTTTCTTTCAAGATTTGTTGCATCTAAAATATTTATCACAAGGTCCGGCGTTTCGCTAATAACGTAATTTCGAGTGACCACTTCTTCGGGCGAATATGGCGAAAGCGAATATATTCCTGGAAGATCAATTAAATTCATAGGGATCTCAGTGTTTTTTATCTTGCCCTCTTTGCGCCCCACGGTAACTCCTGGCCAATTCCCAACATATTGATAACTCCCCGTCAAACTATTGAACAGAGTAGTCTTCCCACTATTTGGATTCCCTATTAATGCAATGTTATAGCTTTCGAAGTTATCATCTCGCTGCGAAACCGGCGGAAGAGAAAAATACTGCATACTGTTATTATCTTTATACCTATAATCTTCAAAATACTTTTCTTCTTCTGAATACAGTTCAATTTTCATGGCGTCGGATTTTCTAATGCTCAAATCATACCCATGAACACTTATCTCCATAGGATCGCCAAATGGTGCACACTTCACGACTTGCACTTTCACGCCGGGTGTTATTCCCATATCTATTATCCTGCGGCGAAGCGCTCCAGAACTGCCTATTTTTTTAACTATTCCACTTTTACCTGGCTTTAGCTCACCTAATATCTGCAATTTTAATCATGTCCTCACTTTTGCAAATTTACATTCTAAAAAATTATACATCCCGAGAGTACATCTTATACCTTTTTCGATTTAAAGTAAACCTAGACTAACTTTTTAACCACATACGTCTCTCAAAAAGTTGCTACAGCAAAGCGCCGCTCCCGAAATACCAACTCATCCTTGCTATTAAATAAATAAAGATCCACCCGCAAAGCGGGTGGTATTTCCGTTTCGGGCAAAGCCCTAATATTGCCGGCAAGCCACAAGTGGCTCTTTTATTGGCCTGACA
>CAZDOV010000063.1:0-5012 GCA_964507135.1 uncultured Eubacteriales bacterium
AGCACTTTAAAGCGGAATCTACCATCGGGGCAAGCGTTTGGCTATGAGTGAGCCCTGCATTTATGAAAAATTCCGCTGTAACTTTATTATTATCTAAAATTGCAACAGATGCTGTGATAGATGAAGAGTCTATTGCAAGAATTTTCATTCGATATTTGCCCCCTATATGGTTATTATTCTTTGATTTTCGAGATTGGTTTTTTCTATTGTGATTTTTATAATATTCTTTGGCAAAAACTCTTCAACGTTTTCGCTCCATTCGATTAATATAACTCCGGTGTCAATATAATCAAAAAAGCCTGTGGATTCTAAATCTTCGTAGGTTCCGATTCGGTACATATCAAAGTGATATATTTTAAACTTTTTCCCATTATATTCATGCATTATGGTATAAGTTGGGCTTGAAACGTCTTCTGAAGTTTGACAATGTCGTGCAATGCCGCGGATTATCGTGGTTTTGCCGACGCCTAAGTCGCCGTGGAGTGCTATGATTTCATTGCCGGTAAGAGTAGCCGCAATTTTTTTTCCTATTTTTTCAGTTTCAAGACTATTGTTTGTGAAAAATTTCACAGGCGACCTCCTTTAAATTAACTTTTGTAAGAACTTGCTAATACGAACGTTTTCGCAATTTTCAAACATTTCTTCCGGTGGCTTATCGGCAACAATTCTGCCTTGATCCATAAAGAGAATTCTCGTTGCAGCTCGCCTGACAAAGCTCATTTCATGTGTTACCATGATCATTGTCATACCTGAACGCGCGATATCCGCCATGAGGGCAATTACCTCTTTGATCATTTCTGGATCTAGTGCAGATGTCGGTTCATCGAAAAGCATAACTTGGGGCTGCATAATAAGGGCGCGAATAATTGCAACTCGTTGCTTTTGCCCGCCAGAAAGTCTTGTCGGGTATGAGTTTGCTTTGTCGATTAGGCCCACTTTTTCGAGGAGCGCTAATGCACATTCTTTTGCTTCGATTGGGGAACAAATTTTTAGGTATGTTGGTGCAAACGTAATGTTTTCCAAAACAGTCATATGTGGGAAAAGATTAAAATGCTGGAATACCATCCCGATATTTCTGCGCACGGTGTCAATATTTTTACTGTTATTTCGAATGGGTTCGCCGTTAAAAATCACCTCTCCAGATGTTGGGGCTTCCAGGGCATTTAAACACCGTAAAAATGTGCTTTTCCCCCCACCGGAGGGGCCGATTATCGCAACTTTTTCACCTTTTTTGAAATGAACGTTTATTCCATTCAATATATGCAAAGTTTTATCGCCTTGTTTGAATTCTTTATATAAATTTTTAACGTTTATCACCTGAGCGCATCCTCCTTTCAAGAACCGAAAATAAAGCTGTCAAAACTGCAACAATGATTAAATATATCACTGCAACTGTCAATAGCGGTACAAACGGTTCATACGTTTGACTTCGTATGATATCTCCTGCGCGAGAGAGGTCGGTTATTCCGATGAACCCTGCAACAGAAGTTTCTTTGATGAGATTAATAAATTCCCCCACGAGTGACGGCAAAACGTTTTTGATTGCTTGCGGTATAATTATTTTAAACATAGTAACTCTGTTGCTAAGGCCAAGTGATCTACCGGCTTCATATTGTCCGCTATCCACCGATAAAAGTCCGCCACGGACAACTTCTGCAACGTACGCACCGGAATTTATCCCAAACGCAATCATAGCAATTAATATTTTTGGCAGTCCTGTTGAGGCAAACACAAGATAATAAATAACGAAAAGCTGTACAACTACTGGGGTGCCACGAATGATGGTGATATAGCAATTTGATAAAAATTTGAAAATAGTTAAGCATATATTTTTACTTTTGCTTACTTTTATTAGAGATAGCGTAAATCCAATGATGATTCCGATAATTAGCGCCACAACGGTAATTGAAATAGTTGCGCCAAGTCCGCTGAGTATCATTTTATACCGATTTTTATAAACTAAATTTTTGTAAAATTGTGCAACTAAGTCTACGCTTTCGGTTTCGTTTACACCAACATATTTACTTACAATTTTTTCTATTTCTCCGTCTGATTTTAAGCGTTCCAATGTGGTGTTTATATTTTCCAAAAGCTCTGATTCACCCTTTGGAACGGCAATCCTGTAGCTTTCTTCAAACAAGTAATCATCTAGAAGTGCCGTCTTGTTTTTTGAAAGTTTGACGAGTTTTTTAGCGGGTGTGTCGTCAATAACAACCGCGTCTATCCTTCCATTCATGAGGTCCAAAACGGCGTCTGAACCTTTTCCATATCGTTCGATAGTTGAATCCGGGAAATTTTCGGTGCAATAAATGTCTCCAGTAAATCCGAGCGGTACGCCGATTTTCTTCCCGTGTAAATCTTTTCCGCTTTTTATGTTGCTATCAACCGGTACAATAATGGCTTGTTTTGCACGATAGTAAGTGTCGGAAAAATCTACGTTTTCTGCCTTTTCGTCGCTGTAGCTCATAGCGGCAATTGCAAAATCACATTTGCGATTTTTGAGTTCTAGCGTTATAGCGTCAAACGAAACGTCATTTATCTCTATTTCAAGGCCCATATAATCCGCGATTTTGCGCGCAATATCTACGTCTATGCCAATAATTCTGTTACCGTCTTTGTATTCAAATGGGTCAAAATCAGCATTTGTCGAGACTCTAATATAACCGCGATTCTGGATTTCTTGCATCAATCCTTCGGCGCACGCATTGGATATACATGCAAGCGCCAAAAACATAAGTGCTATATTTAATAAATTTGCTAAAAACGCTCTCATTTTAAACATTTTTTTCACTTTCGGTTATTCTCCTTTAAAAGTTATTTTCAAACATTACCCGATGGTCGCGGCTTATCATAAAAATATGGAACTAAAACAGTCGCGATATTTTCGTGTTCACGAAGTCGCTGCTCTATAAAAAACGTAGTTTGATTGTGATAGATTTCATCTTTCCAACCACAACCTATTATTCGAGTCAAAACTACAGTGAGCGTCTCGCCTTTTTTTAGTTCAGATTCTCTTTTGGAAACAAATTCTTCAATAGGGGTAATTATATCACGATATGGCGTGTAAATAACCGTTAACGGAACGCCAATTTTCATGTCGCTCCATTGCTTTTTTAGTCTTTCAGTTTCGGTGCTTGAAACTGAAATATGTAAAGCAGTAACATTTGATGTTATTTTGTTTGCGTAATCAAAAGTTTTAAGTGCGGCACGGTTTATTTTGTTGACCATCACAACACACGGGAATGTTGCAGTGCTAGTGCTTGGTTTATATTCATATTGATACCCTAGTACGCTTATGCCTTTCAAAAATCTGAAATAATGGTCGTGCGTTTTAGACATAAACCACATCAATAGCGGTGTGACTATCAGTAACGCCCATGCTCCATGAGTGAACTTGGTCGTAAAAACGACTATCGAACCGACAAATGTAATCAGCGCTCCAAATCCGTTTATGAGGGATTTATATTTCCAACCGGGAGTTTTTGATCGTGCCCACTTCATGAACATACCGAATTGGGAAATAGTGAACGAAACAAATACGCCGACGGAATAAAACGGGATGAGCCTGTGTGTGTCAGCGTTAAATGCTATTAACAAAATCGAACTAGCTATGAATATAAACATTATGCCGTTGGAAAAGCTAAGCTTTGTTCCGCGTTGCGAAAATTGGCGCGGCATGTATCTGTCTTTGGCCAAAATAGAAAGCAGAATAGGCAAGCCGCTGTAAGAAGTGTTTGCAGCAAGGAGAAGAATGAGCGAAGTCGTGAACTGCAAAATATAAAACATTATCCCGTCGCCAAAAATAGCCGATGCCATCTGCGAAAGTACGGTTTTATCTGTTATCGGGATCACTTTCAATGCTGTTGCCAAAAAGCTGGTACCGCCAAATATGAAAATAATAATTCCGCCAAGAATGAACAAAACCTGTTTTGCTGTTTTTTGAGAAGGTTCCTTGAAACTTGGGATGGCATTGCTCACGGCTTCAACGCCTGTAAGCGCTGAACAACCTGAAGAAAACGCGCACAAAAATAGTCCTAAACTCATGTTTTTGCTAGTAGTATGAACAATGTTTGCAATTTGATCTGGAGTGTATACTATAGGACCTAAATCACCGCAAAAAGCGCGCACAAATCCTGTGATAATTAGCGCTATCATAGAAAAGATAAATACATATGTAGGGATGCCGAAAATCTTTGAAGATTCGCCTATCCCACGGAGATTCACCAGAGTAATTATCCCAACACAAACAAGAGAAATAATTATTCTGTATGGTTCAAAGAATGGGTAAACAGCCAGAATCGCAGCCGTAGAAGAGGAAACGCTGACCGCTACAGTCATGATGTAGTCGACGATAAGACAAGTGGCAGCCAAAAGAGAGGATTTTTTGCCAAAATTTTCTTTCGAAACAACATATGCACCACCACCGTTTGGGTAGTGATTGATTATTTGAGAATAAGAAAATATAAGTACCAAAAGCAACAAAATTATCGGAACGCTAACAAATCCGACGTAATCAACAGCCATTAGCCCTAGCGATGGAACTAACGCCATTAAAATTTCTTCAACAGCGTATGCCACAGATGAAACGGCATCGCTTGCCATTATTGGTAGTCCCCATAGTTTTGAAAGTTTTTCATTGACTAATTGGTCATCTTTAAGCGCTGATCCTAGTAAAAGCCTTTTCAAACGCCTGATTTTGTTCATGTTGTTTGTCTCCATATAGCTGAATTTTTTAGGTAAAAAACTACATTCCACAATGATACTATCACAAATCATCCAAAATATAAAATACATTTTTCGTGATTTTTTATTTATGTAGTTTAAGTTGCGTTTGCGATAAAGTGAAGTTTTGGATGCGTGAAGCTATTGACTTTTTAGTTATATTGTGGTTTAATATTAATGGTATAAAAGATGTAACTCTAAAAAATGGGGTGATTAACATGAAAGATAGAACACGACTAATACTCGATGAGCTTAGAGATATAGAAAGTTCTGAGGGTTCGGGAGCTATA
>CAZDOV010000064.1:0-1802 GCA_964507135.1 uncultured Eubacteriales bacterium
AATGTTTTTTTGCTTTCAATACGTCTATTTACGACATAATAAACGCGAGCCTTGCAACATAATTAAAGTTGCAGGGTTCTATTTTTGTTTTTATAAGGAGGGTTATGAAGCAAGTAATTTACGTTGACATTCTTGTGGCAATAAATCTTTTCATAAATTATCTTCTGATAATGGCAACTTCTAAATTTTTATCATTGAAACTCAGCAAATGGCGACTGATTTTTGGCGAAATACTTGGCGGAATATATTCGCTTTATATTCTTTTACCACCAGTAGGATTGGTTTTGTCGCTATTAATAAAATTCGTTATGTCCGCGACTATCGTGGTTTCAACATTTAAAATCCCAAACATTGTGGCATTTGCAAAAATTCTGACGTGTTTTTACATAATAAATTTCGTGTTCACTGGCACGATGCTTGCGCTTTGGTGTGCGTACAAACCAGCTAGCATGGCGATTAATAACGGAACCGTGTATTTTAGTATCTCTCCGACTGTTCTTTTTGTCTCCGGATTTATCACTTACATACTACTTAAAACCATAAATCGAATTCTCGGGAAAAGAACATTCACAAAATCCATGTGCGAAATAAAAATATTTCATGAAAATAAAATATCCATACTAAACGCAATGATAGACACAGGGAATTCATTGACGGAACCGTTCTCGGGATTGCCCGTGATTGTTGCAGAAGAAGAAAGCATTAAAAATATTTTTTCGATCGAAACTTTGCCTTCAAAAATTCAAGAATCTCAAAAAAATGATATTTTAAAATCGCGTTTTCGAATGATACCGTATAAAACAATTTCCGGCGAGGGACTGCTGCCGGCTTTCAAACCTGAAAAAATAACACTAAATGATGGACCACCCAAACAAGCGTATATCGCAATATGCTCAAAATCAGATTTGCCGAATAACTTCTCGGCAATAGTGAACTCAGAGCTAATTGACTAAAAAATTTTGATTGGAGATTAAATAATGAAATTTTTTCACCTAATTTTTAAAAAAATTCCAAATCTGTTTGAAACGATAAAATACAAAATAATCTACCGTAAAAAAGCTATTCACTATATCAACGGCCCGGAGCTTCTCCCGCCGCCGCTGACAAAAGATGAAGAAAATAAAATCATGCAAAAAATAAAAAACGGCGAGCCAAAAAGCGTCCGCGAGCCATTGATAACGCACAATTTAAGATTAGTTGTATATATCGCTAAAAAATTTGAGTCATCCGGAATATGCGTCGAAGACTTGATATCAATCGGTACAATAGGGCTCATAAAAGCGGTGAACACATTTTGCCCTGAAAAAAACATAAAGCTCGCAACATACGCTTCAAGATGCATAGAAAATGAAATTTTGATGTACCTCCGAAAAAACAACCAGCTCAAAAACGAGACCTCAATTGACGAGCCTCTCAACGTAGATTGGGACGGAAACGAGCTTTTGCTTTCAGATGTTTTAGGTAGTGATCCGAACAGTGTTGCGGATAAAATTGAGCAAGAATCTGAATGCAATTTGCTCCGGAACGCAGTGGATGATCTGGAAGAACGCGACAGGTTAATCATGCAGCTTCGTTTTGGGCTAGCCGGAAAGAACGAACACACCCAAAAAGAGGTCGCTGACTCGCTTGGCATTTCGCAGTCTTACATTTCTCGTCTGGAAAAAAGAATCATCATCCACTTAAAAAGGGACATCGAAAAAATTTCGTGAAAATATTTTTTGTATTTTTTATAAAAAAGACTTGACTATATATATATATATATATATATAATTGATACAAATCGAGAAATCGGTTTGTATTTT
>CAZDOV010000064.1:1902-4992 GCA_964507135.1 uncultured Eubacteriales bacterium
TATATATATATATATATATATAATTGATACAAATCGAGAAATCGGTTTGTATTTTTAATTTTAGAAAGGACGGATACGTTATGGAGATATTTGGGAAAAGACCATTCGTGTTGAAGACAGGCGAACTTAAAGGGAAATACGAAGCTATTCAACCTATTTCTCTAAAAACACCTGTTTACATACCATGCGCACGGGAAGAGTATGTGCCGGAAGTAACACCAGAACAGAAGGTCATACTTAAGGCCGACGCCGGAATTGCCGTAACGAAAAACTGGCTGAGAATAGTTGCAAAAGAAGCCAAAATTTATAAAGACGCGCAAACATCAGCAAGTAATATACGAAAAATTTTGTCAAAAAAAACTCTGACAATGGGTGACGTTACCAACCTACGCCAAAACCTGTGGACCTTAGACATTACGGAGGACAACGATGCGCTACCTTCAAAAAGCATAAAAACTGTCCATGACATCAAAAACATCACGTATCCCACTATACCTAAGTCTTTTGAAACTTTTGACGCCTGGCGACCATTCTTTGATACCGAAAAAACAAAAGAACAAATAGACCGTACTGCATTAATTAACGACACCAAGAAATTAGAAGAAAGTTGCCGGAAAGCAAAACAGGATTTGAAGGATAAGTTCGACGAAGTATATAAACTACTAACCTCCTATATTAAAAACGTACAAAAAGCATATGATAAAAGCTACAACGAATACCAAAAGCTTCACAAAAAAGACGATCGAGCTACTTTTGACGTAGCCAAAGTTAAAAACATTGTGGATAAAGGAATCAAAGCTTTTGAAAAATACGACATACACATCTCACAAACTTGACATTTCGTAATTTTAGAATACCGGAAAACAGTACTAATTTTCTGGGAATGAGTAGTTTATGACCATACTTTGTAAATTGAGTACATTTTTCTAAAAAATACTTGACTATATATATATATATATATATAATTGATACAAATCGAGAAATCGGTTTGTATTTTTAATTTTAGAAAGGACGGATACGTTATGGAGATATTTGGAAAAAGACCATTCGTGTTGAAGACAGATGAACTTAAAGGAAAACTCGAAGCTATTGACCGTATTAATGTGGATGTAGGTGTGGACGACGTAAATAAGGTAATTGGGGCCGTGCGAAACTGGCTAAGCCTTGTCGCAAATCAAGCCCGTCTTTATAAAACAGCGCAAACATTAGCAAGTGATATACGAAAAATTTTGTCAAAAAAAGAACTGTCAGAAAAAGACCGCGGATCTATACGAACACACCTGGACACATTAAATAACATCGACGCCACCTTGTTGTCTGCTGCGCAAAAGATAATACGGGACGTAGCATATCACCCTATACCTACTGACCGGAATAATGACAACTACGAATTGGTCGAAATTTTAAATTCCTATGAGAAAAACGGCCAAGAAGGCCAAGCAGACCGTAAAAAATTAATTGATGCCGCAAAAACAAAAATGAAAAAGTTAGAAGAAGGTTGCCGGAAAACAAAACAGGCTTTGAAGGATAAGTTCGACGAAGTATATAAACTACTAAACCCCTTTGCTAAAAACGTACAAAAAGCATATGATAAAAGCTACAAAGAATACCAAAAAAAGTTTCGTAAAGAAGTAGGAAAAGCTACTTTGGACGTAACCCAAGTTGAAAACATTGTGAATAAAGGAATCACGGATTTTGAAAAATATGGTATCGACATCGACGAGAAATTTGTTGAGGATGATTCCGATGAACCAAAAATTGACCCTAGTTTTGTGCCAAAGGATTAGAATCCAATGCGTCTTTCATTTGAGAATTTGCTATGTGAGTGTATATTTCTGTAGTGCCTAAATTTTCGTGGCCGAGAATTTCTTTGAGTATTCGAATGTCAACGTGACCATGCTGATACATAAGCGTGGCCGCGGTATGACGAAGTTTGTGTACAGAATAGCCCATATTTCCGAGCCCTATTAATTTTAGGTACTTATTGACTAAAAACTGAATCGTTTTAACGCTGATTCGGTTTTTTTGTCGGCTTATAAAAAGCGCGGACTTATCCTTTAAGCCATCATTTGGTCTAACTTTGCGGTACGATTCAAGAGCATTTTTGCAGGAGGTATTTAGGTAAACTACCCGTTCTTTATTGCCTTTCCCGGTGACTTTCAACACGCCTTCCGGAGTGTAGTCGTTCAAATTTATTCTAGCAAGTTCAGATAATCTGAGACCACAATTTAAAAATAGAACTAAAATGCAATAATCACGTTCTTTGTAATCTCCGCCGTGTGCTTGAGCTGCATTGAGGAGGTCTTTGCTTTGCTCGAGGTTTAAAAACTTAGGCAGTTTTTTCGAAAGTTTAGGCGTTTCGAGTTCCTGAACAGGATTAAATGGGAGCTCTTGCGTTTTGTTTGTTAAATACTTAAAAAAATGTCTCAAGCTGGAAACCTTGCGTGCTCTGGCTGCTTCATGATTGTTCCTCTCGGTAGCCACGTAATTCATATATTCAAAAACGTCAGTCAGATTGACCTCTTTCAATAAGTCTATGTCAACGTCATCGATTTTTATTTCTTCAAAAGGCACCTCAGGGCTCACTAAGCGATTGGACAATTTTAGATATCTAAAAAACGTCCTGAGATCAAAAAAATACTCTTCTACCGTTTTAGGAGATTTCCCCTTAACAGTTTGAAGATACCCCAAAAATTTTTTAAGCACTATCGGTGATTCACTTAACATATCTTGTTTCAACAAAAAACAGCACCCACCGTTTATTAACTTAGATAATGGCACGCTAAACAATATCTAAAGAACAAATTTTTTTGACTTTGTTGGAATTTGCTTTTAGGTGCCACCTGGTATGAAAGGACAACAGTTACCTGGAAACCAAAAGCGCGGGTATAGATGGAAATAACTTTATTTATTTCTAGTGCGCGATTTGCCTCCAGGTGCCACCTGGTATGAAAGGACAACAGTTACCTGGAAACCAAAAGCGCGGGTATAGATGGAAATAACTTTATTTATTTCTAGTGCGCGATTTGCCTCCAGGTGCCACCTGGTATGAAAGGACAACAGTTACCTGGAAACCAAAAGCGCGGGTAT
>CAZDOV010000065.1:0-4852 GCA_964507135.1 uncultured Eubacteriales bacterium
CTTTATATGATTCCAGACATATTCTGATGCAAATTTGTTTTTTATAATCTTATCTTCAAGAATTCCACGACCGGTTTCTTCACGAGCCATTTTTGCAAATTTCAAGCTATTTTCCATCGCAGTATATGCCAAAATTCCAGTTATTTCATCAATCTTTTGCTGTTCAAAGTCCAAAAATTCATTTGCAGCGATCTTTGCTTTTTTGACCATATCATCGATCATTTTGTTAATGCTAATTTCGCTTTGATTCATATTACCCCTCTAAATTTTAAAAATTCACCACACAGAATATTTATTTAACTACCACGTTTAAAATTCTTTTTGGGACATAAATTACTTTCACGATTTCTTTTCCTTCAATTGTTTTACTGAAATTCTCGACATTTTTAGCAAGTTTCAAGGCTTCGTCCTGGGATATTTCAGGGTTCGCCATAAATTTGCCCCTAACTTTACCATTAACCTGTAAAACTATTTGTACTTCATTATCAACGCACTTATTTTTATCATATTCCGGCCACGCACAGTGCGATGCAAGCCCGTCGCCTAATTTATTTGAACTCCAAACCTCTTCAGTTATATGAGGAGCAAAAGGGCTTAAAAGCAAAGTGAAAATCTTTAAATATTCAGGGGTAATATATCCGACATCATATATATCATTTATCAAACTCATAAGTGCAGCTATTGCGGTATTGAATTTCATATTCTCAATATCTTCGCTCACTTTTTTTATAGTCTTATGGAACTTAGATTCTATGGTGCCGTCGAAACTTTTAGAAAAGTCCAAAAGTTTTTGTAAATCCCAATATCTTTCTAAAAATCTACGGCTTCCCTTGATCCCTGCTGTATTCCAAGGGGCAGACTTCCCGTAGTCACCAATAAACATCTCATAAAGCCTCAAAGTGTCGGCACCGTATTCGTTAACAATGTCATCCGGATTAACGACATTTCCGCGAGATTTGCTCATTTTTTCATTATTTTCCCCGAGGATCAAACCGTGGCTAGTTCTTTTTTTATACGGTTCTGGATACGATACCACACCAATATCGTATAAAAATTTATACCAAAATCTGCTGTAAAGTAAATGAAGCGTTGTGTGTTCCATACCACCATTGTACCAATCGACAGGCATCCAATAATCCATCGCATCGCTACTAGCTAAAGAATTTTCATTTTTAGGGTCGGTATACCTTAAAAAATACCACGACGAACCGGCCCATTGAGGCATTGTGTCAGTTTCGCGTTTGGCTTTTCCTCCGCATTTTGGGCACGAAGTTTCTACCCAAGATTTTACGTTTTCCAGGGGTGACTTTCCCTCTTCAAGATTATTAAAATTTTCAATATTCGGTAATGTAAGCGGGAGTTCGGACTCAGGCACGGCTACATACCCACATTTTTCGCAGTGCACAACGGGTATAGGCTCACCCCAATACCTCTGACGTGAAAATATCCAATCTCTTAGCTTATAGTTGACTTTCTTACACCCAATTTTGCTTCCTTCTATTTTTTCAATTACCGCTTTTTTTGCCTCTTGAACTGTCATCCCATTTAAAAATTCTGAATTTACAAGCACATCACGCGAACCGTTACGTTCTATTACTTCCAAAATAGGCAAATCATATTTTTCAGCGAATTCTTTATCTCTCGCATCGTGTGCAGGCACAGCCATAATAGCGCCCGTACCATAAGTCATCAAAACATAATCTGATACAAAAACTGGAATTTCTTTTCCGCTTATCGGATTTATCGCTATTATTCCTTCAAGCTTTATACCAGTTTTATCTTTGTTGAGCTCTGTCCTTTGGAAATCAGATTTTTTATTGGCTTCTTCTTTGTATTTTTCAATGTCTTCAATATTTTTTATGTCACCGATATGAGAAGATATAAAAGGATGCTCAGGGGAAATCACCATATAACTAACGCCGAAAATAGTATCCGGTCTTGTGGTGTAAATCCTGATTTTATCGCCTGTATTTGTTTCAAAGTCAATTTCAGCGCCTTCAGAACGGCCAATCCAGTTGATTTGCTGAGACTTCACCTTTTCCGGATATTCAACAAGTGCCAAATCATCGATTAATCTTTGCGCATATTCAGTGATTTTTAGCATCCATTGAGATTTCGTCTTATGCACAACATCGCTCCCGCAGCGCTCGCATAACCCTTGAACAACTTCCTCATTTGCGAGCACACATTTGCACGACGTGCACCAATTAACAGTAACTTCACTTTTGTAAGCAAGACCTTTTTCAAACATTTTCAAAAATATCCACTGAGTCCATTTATAGTACTGTGGATCAGTCGTGTTGATCTCTCTAGACCAATCAAACGAAAGCCCCAGAGATTTGAGCTGAGCTTTAAATCTGGAGACATTTTTTTCCGTCACAATTTGTGGATGTATATTATTTTTTATAGCATAATTTTCGGTCGGCAATCCAAAAGCGTCCCACCCCATTGGATATAACACGTTAAAGCCCTGCATCCTCTTTTTTCGCGCAATAATATCAAGTGCCGTATACCCTCTCGGATGCCCGACGTGCAGCCCTTGCCCCGACGGATAAGGAAACTCCACCAAAGCGTAAAATTTCGGCTTTGAAAAATCATTATCCACACGATAAGACTCATGTTCACACCAAAAATCTTGCCATTTTTTTTCAACAAACTTGTGATCATATTTCTCGATTACCAGCATAAATTACTCCTCCCAAAATTTTCACTCAAACTAAATAACTAAACTAAACGCATTTTTTTAGTTTTTTCTCCAATATGCATCTTCACGCAGTCATTATAGGTACTAACCGTATAATGATGAATTTCGAAACAATTTTTCATAGATTTTTGTATTGCAAGCATACACTTTTGAAGCACTACGTCATCAATGCCGCCGCTAATAGCAAGCTTTTGCAGCTCACCAACGTCATTCCAAGGCCTTTCGTCAGAAATGTGGTCAGCTACAAAAACTATCTTCTCAAACATACTCATATTTGCATGACCAGTGGTGTGAAAACACACTGCGTTCAAAATATCCTCATCACAAATCGAAAACTCACTCTTCAAAAACGCCGCGGCCGCAGGTCCGTGCAAGAGCTTATAAAAAACGCCTTCAAAACTCTTACGAACCTGAGGATCAAGCAAAGTAACCAGCTGACTTTGTTGCTTGACATCCATTTCTTTGCAAACGTCATGCAAAAGACCCGCAATTTTTGCTCTAAAAGTATCAACACCATAAACGCCTGCAAGTTTTTCTGCCATGTTTCCAACGTTCACACTGTGAATAAACCTTGGCTCACTCAAATTTTTTCTAAGATAATTTTTATAATATTCATAACTTTCCAAAATCTACGCTTCCTCCTCAGAACTGAAAAGTGCGTCTGCGAAATCCCTGGCACTAAACTCTCGAAGATCATCTTCGCCTTCACCTATACCAATGAACTTAATGGGAATTTTCAGCTTATTTTTTATTGAAAGCGCAATGCCGCCCTTTGCGGTACCATCAAGTTTTGTAAGCACAATACCGGTTATTGGCAAAATTTTGCAAAATTCCTCTGCCTGATTTAAACCGTTTTGCCCCGTGGTTGCATCTAAAACAAGAAGAATTTCCTTAGAAGCATCCGCAAGTTCGCGATCGATTATCCTATTGATTTTTTCGAGCTCGCCCATTAAATTTTTCTTATTGTGAAGCCTTCCAGCAGTATCACAAATTATAATATCCACACCTTTTGCCTTAGCAGACGATATCGCATCAAAAACCACTGCTGCTGGATCAGAACCTTCTGGTTGTTTTACTATATAGCAGTCCGCACGCTTAGCCCAAATTTCAAGTTGCTCAACAGCTGCAGCTCTAAAAGTATCTGCTGCTGCGAGCAAAACCTTTTTACCTTGATTTTTAAACGTTTTTGCAAGCTTTCCTATAGTAGTAGTCTTCCCAACCCCGTTAACTCCCAAAACAAGAATTATTGAAGGTTTGGTTTTAAGATCCAAACTACTTTCTCCGTCGATCATTTCCTCGATAATTTTTTTAAGAGCTAATTTTATATCCTTTGGCGAAGTGATCCCTGTTTCTTTGACTTTTTTTCTAAGCTCACCACAAAGAAATTCAGAAGTTTCCGCACCAATATCACAAGAAATTAAAATTTCTTCGAGCTCTTCAAAAAACTCTTCATCGATCTTTGTGAAAGAATTTATGACAAGCTCAATTTTATGAGTTATATTTTCCTTTGTCTTTTTAAGCCCTAATTTGATTTTTTGAAAAAATCCCATTTTCCCTCCTAAAATTACGCAAAAAAGCTTAATATCCCATCAATTTTAAAGCTTCTTTCGCCGCTTGTTGCTCAGCTTGCTTTTTACTTCGCCCTGTACCTCTACCCACAGGATTGCTGTTTATTCGTGCTTCAACTGTAAATCGTTTGTTATGATCAGGACCATCCTCGGCTATCAAAACATACGCGATAGTTTCTTCAGGATTTTTCTGAACTATTTCCTGAAGCTTCGTTTTGTAGTCGTTGACAATAAAATCCTGAGGATGATTAATAGCCGGTATAATATGCTTCAAAACAAACTTTCGAGCTTCTTCAAATCCTGCATCAAGATAAATCGCAGCGCAAATCGATTCAAAAATATCTGCCAATATAGATGATCTGTATTCCCCACCGGCATGTTTTTCGCCGCGGCTAAGTTTGATAAATTTGTGCAAATCAAGAGCTTTAGAAAATTCAAAAAGTTGCTTTTCACACACAAGCGCTGCACGAAGTTTTGTAAGGTCTCCCTCCGGTAAATCTGGGAAGGTTTTGAATATGTATTCTGAAGTGACGAGCCCTAAAACCGAGTCTCCTAAAAATTCAAGTCGTTCGTAACTATG
>CAZDOV010000066.1:0-1946 GCA_964507135.1 uncultured Eubacteriales bacterium
GCTGTAAAGTAGCAAATTTGCCCTGCCAATTCCAATTATAGGGTGGTGCTTAAAAATCTCAATCCCTTGTTTAAAAAGTGCGATTCTACCACTGCTCACTTCGTAATTTGCTCGCCCGATACTCATGTCAGGGTCGTCATCGTCCCTAGGAATAATCAAGGAATCTATCGGAGTATCTTGATCGATAATCTCTTTTGATTCAACTGATTTGTTTTTTAAAATCTTTTCTTGCCGGTGAATATCGTTTACGGCAACACTGATATACCTCTGGCAAAGGTTCCTCAAAGCAAAACACACCGAAGCCATAACCAAGCAAAATCCCATTAAAATTATCATACTTCGAAAAAGTTGAGTTCCTTTAAATTCTTTGCTGTTAAAAAACATTCCGCAAAACACCCGTATTGCACAGTAGATTATTAAGAACAGAAACGATGCATTTGAATCAGACAAAAAAAGGCAAGTACAATTTATTCCTACGCACAAAATCAAAAACCAAAGAGGAAATTTTCTGTTTTTGCAGTGCGATGAAATATAACTGCTTGCCAAAAAATCACACGCCACGATAGATTGAATCATAGAAAACGCCAAAATATTTGAATTTGTATAGATCCCAATTAGCCGGTTTCGAAATATCCCAAGGTTATATCCAAACATGTTGATTTCATTTTTAAAAAAAAGTAAAAGTAGCGATGCCAAGGCACACGTCGTTCCAAACACGACCCAAAACTTAAAAATAAAAATCATTTCTTTTTCCGTTTTGGCAACATCTTGTTCCATGTACATCCCGTAAAACATAAAAAAGCAAACTGCTGTGTAATAAACAAGCACTAAATTTGGCACAAGCCAAATTGAAATATTCATGAGTGAAGTTAAAGTCATAGAGGTTAAAAAAGACCATATCAAATACTTATGGCCGATATTAAACGCTCTTTTCTCTATAAAAAAATTATGTATCAGGATAAAAAGTCCCCACGAAAGAGTAATGCACTTGACCGCCAATGAAATAATGTTCAAAAATGCAATCATTTCAAAAGAAAGTGTTATTAGATACGTTTTTCGAAAAGCGCTTGTATCCAACATATTGCACTTCAATCTTTTTTTAAAATCTATATTTTCCACCGAGATTCACCTCCATGTCAATCGTGGATATCAATTCAATTCTATCAAATGAATTTTTTGTAAATTTCTATGATGTAGTTTACCTCATCGTCTGTAAGCAACGTGTGAAGCGGAAGCGTAACTTCATTTGAATACATTGCGTAAGCATTAGGATAATTTTTTATGTCAAATCCGAGATTTTTGTAGGCCGTAAGCATTGGCAATGGTTTGTAATGAACGTTTACCGCAATCCCTGCATTTGCCATATTTTCAATAAATTTATTTCTAAAATTTTCACTTTTTCCAAGAAGGCGAGTCATATAAAGATGACAACTTGACATTGCATATTTGCTTAAGCTTGGCAAAACCTGTATATTTTCATTCACAAGACCTTCATTATAGATTTTAGTTATTTCCCGGCGCCTTCTGAGCATATTATCGTATCTCTTTAATTGCGAAAGGCCAAGAGCAGCCATTATATCAGTCATATTGCATTTGTAAGCAGGGTACATTATATCATATTCCCACGCTCCCGCTTTGCTTTTTTCCAGCGCATCTTTGCTTTGCCCGTGGAGCGATAGCAACATATAGTTTTTATATATTTCATCGTTACTCACGTAAGGTATATTTTTCCAAGTTACAGCTCCGCCTTCAGCTGTCGTAAGATTTTTAACAGCGTGGAACGAAAAGCAGGTAAAGTCAGCCACACTTCCAGATTTTTTTCCGAATTGTTCGGCCCCAAATGAATGTGCTCCATCAGCCAAAACGATTACTCGCCCAAACGCTTTTTGAATTTTGTTTTTCGGCTCAAAAATATGCTTTTTCAAATCGACTATCTCAAATATTTT
>CAZDOV010000066.1:1956-4852 GCA_964507135.1 uncultured Eubacteriales bacterium
CGCACATAACACCGCCCAAATCCACTGGAATGATCGCTTTTGTTTTTGAGGTTATGGATTTTTCAAGTTTCGCGTAGTCTATTTCAAAAGAATCTTTTGCGGTATCAACGATAACCGGAGTTGCGCCGACATGACAAATCACGCTGCACGACGCAGTGTACGTATATGCACTGGTTATAACTTCATCGCCTTTGCCTATCCCTAAAAGGCGCAGAGTCGATTCTAAACAGGCAGTAGCAGAATTAAGGGTGACGGCACTAGAAGTACCGCAATAGTTGGCGATGCTTGTTTCAAATAATTTCGTTTTTGGGCCAGTTGTTATCCACCCTGATCTCAAAGTTTCAGTCACAGCTAAAATATCTTCCTCTGATATGTCCGGAGGAGAAAATTTTATATTGTACTTCATCGCCAAGCTCCTTTTATTTATTTAAAAACTGCAATTAAAGTTTTAAATATGATTTTCATATCATCAAAAAAATTGAAGTTTCTGATGTATTCTAAATTATATTCCATTTTTCTCGGTAAAATTTTTTTTATATAAGTTTCATCTGGGTTTTCGGCATTTTCTAAGAGTTCAGACTCATTTTTATAAATTATGCTCGTTGCCGAAGTTACTCCCGCGGGCAAAAGCAAAGTTGCGTACATTTCAGGACTATACTTTTCCACGTATTTTGGCACTTCCGGCCGCACACCCACAAAAGATAAATCCCCACAGAAGATATTGAAAATTTGCGGCAACTCATCAATTCGAAATTTTCTGAGATATTTTCCGACCCTTGTCACTCTTGAATCCAATTTTGTGGTAACTTGAGGGCCTAATTTTTCGGCATTTTTGACCATAGTCCTGAATTTAAGTATTTTAAATTTTTTCCCATACCTAGTCACTCGCGTCTGACAAAAAAACGGATTCCCTGGCGAATCCAAGATAATAATCAGCGACACAACCAAAAAAATTGGAAGCAAAACTAAAATTAAAATAAGCGACATCACAAAATCGAATGTCCGTTTTGTTGCAATAGAAAATTTGCGACTATCAAGTGAATTGTAGTACGACTTAACACTCTCATTTTGCATATATTCTGGAAGATTTTCCCAACACTTTAAAAAAATACTCCTGCACCTCCACATTTGATTTCTGAATTATTACAAAACCTCAAGGTAAATTATACTCACACAATATGATTATTTCAATATAATCGTGAGATTAAGCATACTAAAAAGAATTATTGTCTCGTTACGGCAGATTTGTTCGTTCTCTTGCATTCATAATATTTTTGTTTATAAGTGGAATGCGACGTTATATCATATCTTTCATTCCAATAGTATCGCATGCGCGAAATAGGCAAAGCCTTCACAAACTTATAAAAAGCCCACAAATACAGCTAGACCTCCTACGATTTTACATATTTCATCATAGAAGGCCTTGATGCTTTTCAATTTACGGGATTTTTTGACATCCCCCCCTTTGGTAAGATAAGTGATTGTCCTCTTCCATACATAATATCTAATCTAGTTTCACCATTCTCTGGATGTACGTAATTGTACATGTCACCGACCCATGACGCTGATGTAACTGTATTTAACATATGCACCCAGTTTGGGTAATTGCTTACTTTTTTACTATCTGATACTGACATTTCTTCGATTTTTTTTACTTCGTTCGGCCATTCTTTTTCTGATAGCACCCCATCCAGCAAATTCTTAAAAAATGCTTTTAATTCGTCTACAACAGCAGTTAGCTTCGCATCATCACTTTTTGCATTTTTTAATTTATCCAAATCCCCAATAAGTTCATACATAGATGTTTGTTTTTCGGTGCACTTTATTGCTTTTCTCGATAGCAATTCAAACGGATCAATATCAGTATCTTTGCACTCGCCACTCAATACTTTGTTAAACCATGTTCGTTGTTTATCGAGAGCCCAGTTTGATAATTTTGCAGTACACACTATGCAGTCATACCAAGCATCATACGACCGATTGTCTTCGCCGTTTTTTAGTTCAAAGTCTGCGTTCACCCACGCGCCAGAAATCAACAAGCCAAGCTTGGATTTAAGGTCGGCCACAACTGCACCTTCGTATAAATCAGTTTTTCCGTCCAAGTAGTCAAGTAATTTTTTTGCGTTAGCTTCTTCTGACAATACGCCGTGTTCAACATAGCCTTCTGGAAGTTCGTTTTTAATTGTGTTTTTTTGGTCAGCACGCCCACTATTCACATTGTTAATAAGCGTAGCACAATTAGTGTTTTTAATCATATTGTTCACTAAATTGTTCAATGTTAAGTCGCCTTTTGTATATGAAGCGCCCTCAAAAGCTGGCACATCTTCTGGTTTATGACCTTCGCTTAGCTGTTTTAAATATTCTTTTATCGGTTCAATAGCAGGCAATTCTTTTGATATTATCGAATAACTTTTTAAGCTTTGCAGTACACGCACCAAGTCTTTCACAGTAGTTATACCTTTTTGATAAGGAAAAAATAAATCGAAAAGTTTTGTCTCATAACATTTTTTTCGCAATTTTGTCGCAAACTCCTGGTTGTATGTTTTTTCAATCACACGCGGTAGTAATTCTTGTAGCGTCATCTCATACTCCTCATTGCAGTACGTACAACCCAAAAAACATTTATTAAACATTATGGCGGTGTTAAATGCAACACCTGTCTCCAGGTTATTCAAACAATCATTTAACACTTGCACATAACGATTAGACCCTAACACTTTCTGAAAATACGAGTCTTTTAGTAATGCCTTAAAGCTGTCATTCGTGGCAACCAAGTCTGTCTTCTTTAATATACCGATGTCTTTGTAAGGAAAAAATAAATCGAAAAGTTTTTTCTCACAAGTTTCTTGGTCTAAGTCCGTTATGAATGCTTCTATTGCGTTTATCATTGTTGAGT
>CAZDOV010000067.1:0-4844 GCA_964507135.1 uncultured Eubacteriales bacterium
CTAATGTAGATTTGCCATGATCTATATGCGCTATAATACTAAAATTTCTTATCCGGTTTTTGAATACCATAAATCAAATCACCTTCAAAATACTTTTAAATTTTTATCAGTTCAAATCGGGAGCTTAAATTTAAACGCCTCTCATTGAGAGATTTATTCTGCCTTTGCTGTCAATTTCCGTTATGCGAACTTTAACCTCTTGCCCAACTGAAAGAACATCCGAGATCTTATTAACTCTGCGATCCGCTACTTGAGATATATGGCACATCCCCTCTTTTTCTGGGGCAAACTCAATAAACGCACCAAAATCCATGAGACGCACTACTTTACCGGTATAAACTGCACCTACAACCGGATCTGTTACAATATTCTTAATTGTATCCATTGCCTTACGGCAATTATCGATATCCACACCCATCACGAATATATTTCCGTCTTCTTCAATATCAACTTTAACGTCAAAATCCGAACAAATTTTTTGAACAACTTTTCCTCCCGGACCAATTACATCTCGGATTTTATCTATCGAAATAAGCGTGGCCAAAACCTTGGGCGCATACGGAGAAAGTTCGGCTCTTGGCTTGCTTATTGCCTTAACCATAACTTCATCTAAAATATAATTTCTTGCAGTATGTGTTTTTTGAAGCGCTTCTTGTATGATTTCCTTCGTCAAACCTTCGATTTTCAAATCCATTTGAATTGCCGTAATGCCTTTGTGCGTTCCGGCAACTTTAAAATCCATATCTCCAAAAAAGTCTTCTATTCCCTGTATATCGAGCATTGTTTTAAATTCATCGCCATGCGTTATAAGGCCACAGGAAATTCCCGCAACAGGTGCTTTTATAGGCACACCGGCGTCCATAAGGGCCAAAGTTGAGCCACAAACCGAAGCTTGAGAGGTTGAGCCATTTGAAGATAAAACTTCAGAAACGAGCCTTATTGCATATGGGAACTTTTCGACCGAAGGTATAACTGGAACTAATGCCTTTTCGGCAAGTGCCCCATGCCCAATTTCTCTTCTACCAGGTCCTCTGCTCGGGCGTGCTTCGCCAACAGAATACGAAGGAAAATTATAATGATGCATATAGCGTTTGAATTCTTCTTTGTCTATGCCATCGAGCAGTTGTTGATCGCTGATGGGCCCTAAAGTCAAAGCCGTCAAAACCTGAGTGTATCCCCTGGTGAACATCCCAGAACCATGAACTCTCGGCAAAATGCCGACCTGTGCATTAAGCGGACGAAGCTCATCCATTTTTCTACCATCAACGCGTTTCCCTTCCTCAAAAAGCCAACGTCTAACAATGTGTTTTTGGGTTAAATACACGCATTCATCAATTTCTTTTTTGTTTTCCGGATAAATTTCATCAAATTTTTCGTGAACTTTTTTGCAAACTGAGCCAAGTTTCATGTCACGTTTGGATTTGTCACTCGTATAAAGAGCTTCTTCCAAATCTTTCAAAGCATACTCCTCAACCGCGGCAACTATTTCTTCAGGAGGCGCAAAACTCTTATAATCAAATTTATGCTTACCGATTTGTGATTTTATGTCGTTTATAAATTTAACAATTTCTTTATTAACTTCATGAGCTTTCAAAATCGCGTCGTACATAATTTCGTCCGGAATTTCATTAGCGCCGGCTTCAATCATTGAAATGAGATTTTCAGTAGAAGCAACGGTAAGTGAAAGCCCGGATTTTTTTCGTTGCTCTGCGATAGGATTTATCACTATTTTCCCGTCGACAAACCCAACAAAAACACCGGAAATAGGCCCTCTCCACGGAATATCCGATATGCTAAGCGCAATCGAAGCACCTATCATAGCAGTTATTTCCGGTGAGCAATCATCGTCAACCGACATAACAGTACAAGAAACCGAAACATCATTGCGCATATCTTTCGGGAAAAGCGGGCGAATTGGCCTATCTATCACTCTTGAAGCTAAAACAGCTTTTTCCGACGGCTTACCCTCTCTTTTTGAAAAAGAACCGGGGATTTTTCCAACGGAATATAACCTTTCTTCAAAATCAACAGAAAGCGGGAAAAAATCTATGCCTTCGCGCGGTTCTTTTGAAGAAGTCACCGCCACGTGAACAGCAGTGTCTCCGTAACGCACCATACACGAACCATTTGCGAGTTGAGCAAATTTTCCGGTTTCTACCACAAGTTCTCTCCCCGCCAGCTTCGTTTTAAATATTCTGTAATTTTCAAACATCAACAAAATGCCTCCAAAACAATAAATCAATCATAAACTACAACAAACAGGCAACCAATAAATTCAGCCGCCTGCTTTCATTATCAACGCGTTTAACATATTTGAGATTCGAGATATACCGTAAGCTTAAACATCTAATTACTTGCGAAGTCCTAATTTCTCGACAAGCGCTCTATAACGGTCAATATCAACTTTTTTCAAATAATTGAGCAACGAGCGCCTTACACCGATCATTTTGAAAAGGCCGCGTCTCGAATGGCAATCCTTTTTATGAATCTTTAGATGTTCAGTAAGATCGCGAATTCTTGCCGAAATAATAGCAATTTGTACTTCTGGAGAACCAGTATCCCCTTCATCGCGTTGGAACGCTAAAATGATAGATTGCTTTTTTTCTTTAGTCATCATAAATTTCTACACCTCTCTAAAATTTACCCAAAACCCAGAAAAAATCTATATTCTATCCGAGTAATGGGGTACAATACCCAAGTATTATATCATTAAACGCGTGCACTGTAAAGCATTTTTTGCAATTTGAGTATATTGATTGAGCATCTTAATATTGATTATAAAACTACAATTAATAAAAAATGAAAAAATCGAATTGCCTCATCACTTGACGTCGCAAGAACAGCTTCCGTCGCAACATTCCGATATTTCCCCAATAATCGGTTTCGGGTCAATGCCTTTTTTACTGTAATAATCAGCCAGTGCCGCTCTAATAGCTTGTTCGGCAAGCACAGAACAATGTACTTTCACCGGCGGGAGACCATCCAGAGCTTCCATTACAGCTTTGTTCGACACTTTTAAAGCGTCCTCAATCGACTTCCCCTTAATAAGCTCGGTAGCCATAGAACTTGTTGCAATCGCTGCGCCACAGCCAAATGTTTTAAACTTCACATCAGTGATTACTCCGCCGTCCACCTTTATATACATTTTCATAATATCGCCACATTTTGGATTTCCGACCTCACCAATGCCATCAGCATTTTCTATTTCCCCCACGTTTCTTGGATTTGTAAAGTGATCCATGACCTTTTCACTGTATTCCACTTATATCATCCCCTTTCAGTTTTCATTTTCAACTATTTTTTCCCAAAGCGGCGACATACCGCGTAGTCTATTTACGATTTTACTCACTTTATCCACGACATAACTTATTTCTTCATACGTAGTGTCTTCGCTAATCGAAAGCCTAAGAGAGCCATGAGCAATCTCATGAGGAAGACCAATCGCAAGAAGTACATGGCTTGGATCAAGCGATCCTGAAGTACATGCAGAACCTGATGACGCACATATATTTTCCATATCTAAAAGCAACAGCAACGATTCGCCTTCGATTCCTTCGAAACTGACATTAACATTCCCTGGCAATCTCTTTATTGGGTCTCCGTTAAGGCGCGAATGAGGAATTTTTAAAAGCTCTTCAATTAACTTATTTCTTTTCGCGGAAAGATCCTTTGATTTAATTTCCACATCTCTGCATGCCATTTCTATAGCTTTCCCCATACCAATAATTCCCGCCGTGTTTTCGGTTCCGGCTCGTTTTTTGGATTCTTGAGCGCCACCTTCCATAAAATTCGACAATCTCACACCTTTTCGAACGAAAAGCGCTCCGACTCCCTTCGGGCCGCCAAATTTATGTGCAGAAAGCGAAAGCATATCTATATTTTGATTCTTCACATCGATCGAAATATGGCCAACCGCCTGAACTGCGTCAGTGTGAAAAAGCACATTTTCCCCCCTACAAATCTCACCTATTTCTTCAATAGGCTGTATGGTTCCAATTTCATTATTTGCATACATTACCGAAACTATCGTGGTTTTATCTGTGATAGCATTTTTAAGGTCATCAAGATTTATCAAACCGTTACTATCAACATTTAAGTATGTTACTTCAAAACCGTTTTTTTCTAAAAATTGCACCGTATGTAGCACGGCATGATGCTCAATCTTTGAAGTTATTATGTGATTTTTGCCTTTTTTAAGGCCTTCGAGCGCAGCGCCCTTGATAGCCCAATTATCGGACTCAGTGCCTCCCGAAGTGAAAAATATTTCATTCAAATCAGCGCCCAATGCGCTTGCAACTTGGGCTCTTGCAAATTCAATTTTCTTTTTTACGGTCTTCCCTAGCTTATAAATTGTGGAAGGATTTCCAAAATCGTTGGTAAGCATAGGAATCATTTCATCCAGAACTTCTGGTTTTAATGCAGTTGTCGCTGCATTATCCATGTATATAATTTTTTCCATTCTATAGTGGCTTTCGATAGCCTTTGACCACCTTTCAAAAAATTACGCTCTTAAAATTCTATTTTTTCTTGAATATACGCTTTCAAGTCAGATATTTTAATTCTTTCCTGCTTCATAGTATCTCTATCACGAACAGTTACGCAGCCGTCAGTTTGACTATCAAAATCATAAGTAATACAAATCGGCGTTCCTATCTCGTCTTGCCGGCGGTAACGCTTGCCAATTGAACCGGATTCATCATAATCAACCATGAAACACTTAGAAAGCTCGTCGCAAATTTTAGACGCATCATCGCTAAGTTTTTTAGAAAGCGGCAAAACACACGCCTTAAACGGCGCCAGAAAAGGATGAAGCCGTAATACAATTCGCGTGTCAGTTTCATCTA
>CAZDOV010000068.1:0-4825 GCA_964507135.1 uncultured Eubacteriales bacterium
GCCGCCACAGCCGCAGTTATCATCATTACCACCACAGCAACACAGAATGACTAAAATGAGAACAATTACTAAGCAACAATTGTTGCCGCCAAAAAGATTGTTACACATGAACAAATTCCTCCTTTGAATATTTACATTACCATACTATTTCTCTTTGGCTAGAAATGTTACTCCTAAAAAAATACGCTCCATCGGAATCTGGCGCGCGAAAATTACGTCGGATTATTAAGTCTGACTGAGATAAAACATCATATAAGCCTACTAAAGGCAGCCCCCATATCAGCTGGCTGTTTTAAACTGCAAGCTCAATTTATCGCTTATCATCGCGATGAACTCCGAATTTGTCGGCTTCCCACGTGAATTGTGGATGGTATACCCAAAATACGAGTTAAGGACGTCGATATCTCCGCGGTCCCAGGCAACCTCAATTGCGTGCCGAATGGCGCGTTCAACCCTAGACGGAGTAGTATCAAATCTTTGAGCTACCGCAGGATAAAGCTGTTTGGTAACTGCATTTATAACTTCCGGATTTTCGATGCACATCATAATCGAGCTTCTCAAATAATGATAGCCTTTTATGTGTGCAGGTACTCCAATTTGATGAAGAACATCTGTTATTTTGACCTTAACGCTCGGATTTTCAAACATATGTATGTTTGCTGAATATTTTGCATTTGCTTCAGCTTTCCTTTTCTGGAGGATACAAAAATGACTCGGGGTCACGATCCTCTCGATGATATCTGAACAGCTGACAGGCTTAACCATAAAAAATGTTGCTCCGGCAGAAAGCACTTCTTTTTCGAGAGCAGGTCTGCTGAAATTTGAGATAACTATGAATTTGGGCATTTCAATTCTACGATTTTTGTGAATCGTTGTGATGATTCCAATGGCATCAATTCGTGGCAAAAACAAATCCATCACAACTACATCGGGGCTAGAGCTTTCGATGATTTCGATAATTTTAAAACCATCTTTGGGCAAAAACGACAAATCAATTGAATAACGATTAAACATGTCTACCGACTCTCGGTCAAAGGTGGTGCAGTCTTCGGAAGCCATTAATTTTAACCTGTTTTGCATAATTTTCCTCCTGATGTTTCGAATTATGATACTTATATTTACATAATTTCCATTTATTGTCAACGGAGAAATGGCAAAATTTGGTAATATTCGTAGGAACTGTAAAAAAATGGAAATTTCACTTTTATTTTTTGTAATGAAACTTAAGAACGCTGTCGGAATTTGATATCATAGTCTCAGCAAATATGCCATAACCTTTTTTAGGATTATTCACCAAGACATGCGTAACAGCGCCAACTATCATGCCGTTTTGAATGATCGGGCTTCCACTCATCCCTTGAACGATTCCTCCTGTTTTTTCCAGCAATTCTTGATCCGTTACGGTTATTTTTATGTTTTTAGTCGGTGAATTTATGTTGTAATTCACAGAATCAATGTTTATGTTGTAAAAGCACGGAGAAGTTCCGCTGATAGTTGTTAAAATTTGTGCTTCTCCGGTTTTTATGGTTTGTTTTGGCGCAATTTTCATAGGCTGCAAATCCGTTTTTGGTCTGCAACTCAGTTTTCCATAAAGTCCCGTCCCACCATTTGAATAAATTTCTCCTAGCGGAATGTTTGACGTGAAACATCCCTTAAGCTCACCAAGCAAACCGCTTTCGCCTTTTTGAACAGAAATTATCGACACACTGGTGATTTCGCCCTTCATAACCGATAGGATATTTCCTGTGTCGACGTCGCATATTCCATGACCAAGGCCCGCAAACATATCGTTTGTAGGGTCATAAAACGTAAGCGTACCTATCCCCGCGGAGCTGTCTCTAACCCATATTCCGGCGCAATAATTCTTCCCATCTTCCGATTTTTGAGGCGTTATAGAAATATCAAACTGCCTTTCGTTTCTTGCAATAGTGAGCTGAATTTCATGCCCATTTGAGGAATTCACGATATTTTCAAACTCATCTGTAGAGGTTATCATTTTGCCATTTGCTTTTAAAATCACATCCCCTTTGCGGAGCGATAAATCATTTGAACGATCAAATTTTAAAAAACTTCTATCGGGTTTTACCGGCGCATCGATTACTATAATTCCATTTGTGTGAATCTTGGCCCCAAAAGGAGCACCACACGGCACGGCATAACGTTCTGCGCAAGAATTCACAAATACAGTTTTAATCGGTATTATATTAAGAAAATTAAGATTCAAAGCAAAAATATTTTCAGATGAGCCACAACAAACCCTGGTTTTTGCGTCATTTTTTGATTTTATCGAATATGGAAACATTTCAAATTCCAGGCTTTGATTGGCATATACGATATAATTATTCGGCAATTTTGCAGAAGCATAGATTATTCCACCAAAAATTATTCCGCTACATATTAAGAGGCTAACACTGAGCTTTTGAAAAAATTTTTTCATGAAATTCACCACCTTAGGAAATAATTTGAGTCTCGCAAAAAATGTAAACAAATTTATTGTATGCATTTTAATGAAAATACACAAAAGAAAATTCTGGATGATAAAATTTCAAACAATTAAATCTTTAATTTGTTTAACTATCTGCTCGTTTTTGAAGAGTTATGAGCGACCTCTATCACACTGCCAATTCTTGGGTTTTCGAGAAGTTTTTTTAATATTCGTTTTTTAAATTACGTATTTTACAAAAAAATTCATACAAAATTCACCACTTGCCTTTCGGTAACGATGGTATTCTTAGGGATATAAGAGCAGGCCAAAAACAACAATGTGGGAGTTTCGTTGATTATGTATAAGTATCAAAATAATAAGAAAATCAATTCTTTTAAGTTAACTAATTTTAAGACAAAAAATATTTTCAAAAAATTAGACCACAAAAACAAGAAAAACCGCACATTTGACGCGATAAAATTTTTACTCGTTTGTTTGGTTCTTGTTGTGGCTGTGGTCGCAATTTCAATTGTGGTGAGTATATTCAAAAAGCACGATATCCCCGCGAGTTTTGCTAGTTACGATAATTTAATCTGGCCTGTTGTTATGCAAGATCCAAAAAATTTTGACGAAAAAAACCCCATTGACTCAGGCAATATGATTTCAGCGGCGATTTGGCGCGTTGCTGCAAGCGAAAAAAATAACCCGGAACGGTTTAATAAAGATCAATGCTTAGTGTTAAGCCTTGAAGAAGTCCAAAAATCTGCCAAAGAGCTATTTAACAAAAGTTTTTCGAAAGAAATCATTCCGCGCAATGAAAAAAAATTTTTTAAGTTTGATTTTAACAAAAATGAATTTTTGATAGATAGCATCAGCGGAACTGGCAGTTATTGGCCTCGTACCGTTAGCGCTCTTTGCAAAGATGGCGAAACAATCCTGAGGGTAGGATATGTTTTGCTTGCAGATAATTTCGATTCGGAAACAGCTAAATTTTCAGAAAAAATAGAAAAATACAGAACTTATCACTTAAAAACCGATCCTGATAACGGCTGCACGTATATTTCTGCGGTAAAATAATATTTACCGGAAACCCACGGCTAAATTAATACGTATAGTAATGCCAGTATTACGGCTAAATTGTCTTCGTTGTCCATTAAAATGACGATAAGTATCAAAACTAGAGATTTGTCCGGATCTTTAAACAATGAAGAAGTGAAATTGTTGAAAACATTTGAGTGGCCCTGCGTTTGGCATGGCGATTCTTTCGGCTGAGTTTGATTTTTTTCCAGCACTGGGGCTTTCTCTTTTGATATATCAATAGGTTTTGGCGGCAAACTTACTGATTTTTTTTGAATATCTCTCATTTTTTGCAGTGCGGATTCTTTTAGTTTTTTTATTTCGTTCAACTTTTCAGTTTCTCGGATTTTTCCAATTTCCTCTGTGTAATAAGGATTTGCGGGCATAGACGTTTACCTCAAAATAGGTCTTGATTTTTTAGCAATGGGATAAGCTTTATAAGTTTCATTATTTTTGCAGAACTGTCGAGTTTTTCTTGGCGTTTTTTCGAAAGCAAAGGCCTTAATGCGTTCAGAAATTTTGTGTACTTATCCTCTTTATTTATGGTTGAAATAAGCGGAAGTATTTTCAAAATTTTTTGCATTATATCAGGGGGAAAGTCAAAAATCGAAGGATCATCCGAACTCTTTTCCTGCGATTTTTGGGATTCGTTGTTTGGACCCTGTTTGTTATTTTCAGAAGACCCAAATAGTCCGGAAATATTTTGAAGTATTTCCGGATTATTCAGGAGAGCTGTTAGCTTTTCTGTCAGGTCTTCCATCGGCTTATTTTCCCCCGAAAAATTTTTTGATAAGTTCTTTTGCTTTTGGCGAAGATAATAATTCAGAGGTTTTATTTTTATCTGAAAGAATTTTTGAAACTTTGTCAGCTTGTTTGTTGTCCAAATTTTTCAGCAAATCATTAACATTTCCTTTTGATGCCGCATCTTTTAATTTATCAGGATCAGTTCCGAGTTTTTTAGAAGCTTGATTCAACATTTCTTCAATAGATTTACCGTCACTCAGGATTTGTCACCGCCTTTTGAATTGTTGCGAAAAATTTCATTTTTTCGCTCAATATAATGTGTATGAAAATCCCTGCTTTTGTATGAAAATTAACTATGGGGCTTTTTTAGCTAATGATAACTATTTGAATTGCAATCTTATTCTGAGATTGCTTTTTTTGTTTCAATATTTCATAATTTTCATTGACTTTTTCCTGACCAATGAATATAATTAAAGGTAGCGAAGACTTTTTGCGTTAGTCTTTGTGGATGATAATGATGATCGAAATTGCAATCTTATTTTGAGATTGCTTTTTTTGTTTCAATCTTTTACATATCCA
>CAZDOV010000069.1:0-4658 GCA_964507135.1 uncultured Eubacteriales bacterium
TTTTGACCCAAAAGCTTCTTGATTAACAAAATTCCCCCACCGACCGATACACTGACCTATAGAAAGCCCTATAGAAAATAAATCTAAAACGCTAAGCAATTTCTGACGAAATATTTTACACATTATTATCACACCTATAACTCCACCTATAATTGCGCCATAAATTGCTATTCCTCCTTCAGAAATCGCAAAAATCTTTTCAGGGTGTAACTTATAGTATTCCCCCGGGAAAAATAATACATAATAAATCCGAGCAAATATTATCGCTATTATCGATGAAACAAAAACAATATCATATAGTTTTTCTTTCGATAAGCCCCAAAATTTACTTTTCGATATAACATACATAAATCCCGCCAAAAATCCGGATGCGATTATAATTCCATACCACTTTATGCTTACCGCCCCCGAACTAAATGCCACGGGATTTATATTAAAGCTAAGCCCGAGCTCTGGAAATTTAACATGATACACTAAGCTCGCCATCATAATGGTTTTACAACTGATAGTGCAGAATAATCTGGATCAAGTTTATCTTCCAAACACTCATTCACTTTTTCCAGCGTTACTTCTTGCAAAACATTCATATATTCAAAAATTTCTTTGCCGGAAAAATCAAACTCAAGCGTTAAATTGGCTATTGCCGGAACATTATTGAAAGCCGATAAGCTTTGGCCATATACAGCTTTTTTTGCACGCTCAAACGCATCTTTTTCAAGGCCTTGTTTGCGTGCTTTTTTCACGTGTTCTCGGATTATTTCTGCAGCTTGTTCAGGATTGTTTGATTCTCCTGAAAACGTCACCGTACCATATCCGGGCCCTTCAAGGTACTCACTTGAAAAACTCGCGGTATTTATGAGCCCGCTACCCAGAAGTTGGTTGTACATTTCGGAAGAAGGAGATGAAAAATAGCTAAGTATTATATCTGTGCAAACGCTTTCCTCGATACTTGCCCTTTTTGACGCTGAAACATTTTCTTTGAACCCTAAACTAAACATCGAAGACTGGATATCAAAGCTCTGAAATACATGATTTTTTACGATTTCGTGCGGCTCGTCAGGAAAATACCGTTCTAAGTTTAGCGGTTTTGAATATTTTAATTTTTTGTCAACAACCGTAAAGATTCTGTCCGGATCCAAATCGCCAACGATACATAGCGTCATATTGTGCAAATTATAAAACGCGTTATAGCATTCATACAGCATTTCAGGGGTTATTTTAGCTATAGAATCGATTGAACCTGCAATATCTTTGTTCACCGGATGATTTTGATAAAGCGCGCCCAAAAGATTCATAAGCATCTTCCATTCTGGACTATCCTCATACATTTTAATTTCTTGACCTATAATTCCGCGCTCTTTTTCCACATTTTCCGGCGTGAAATACGGTGAACTCACAAAATCCAGCAAAATATTCAATGATTCCTCAAAATTATCCGTACATGAAAACAAAAATGCAGTTTTTTCAAAAGATGTATACGCATTAGCCGATGCCCCGGTTTTAGCAAAAAGGCTAAAAGCGTCACCTTCTGGCGATTCAAAGAGCTTATGTTCCAAGTAATGCGCAATCCCATCGGGCACTTCCGTGAAAGCTTCTTCGCCACCAAACCTAAACTTGTTATCTATAGATCCAAAGTTTGTCCCTAGAATTGCATAATTCGAACTGTAACCTTTTTTAGGGTGAATATAAATTCCAAGACCCGACGGATGCTTCATATAATAATACTCTTCGCCAATGAGGTTACTCACAATGTGTTTCGGTTCCATTATTGTTCACTGTCCTTTCCGCTCAAAATATATACTGTATCTAGTTCAATCTGATTTGCCGCTTCAATAATTTGTTCGCGCGTCACGGAGTTTATGTCATCTATATGTTCGTTAACTGATTTTGGGCTTTTTTCAATGCACTGTAACAAATACCATGAATTAAGAGAAAACAAGCTATCACTGACCTTTTTGAGGGCTTGAGTAATATAAAGCTTCGTTTCATCAAGATCTTTGTCAGAAAAATTCCCCAAACGTATATCTTTGAGCTGCTCTAAAATTTGATCTTTAGCTTGCTGAATGTTTTTTTGTTCGACACCGCTTTCAATGAACATAATCGCTTTTTGCTTAATATATTTCGAAGAACAATAGTAACACAGGCTAAGCTTTTCTCGCACGTTAACAAAGAGCTTTGATTGCGGAGTACCGCCAAGAATAGCATTCATAATTTTCGTTGCGGGATAATTTATTTCTTGTTCTGTATCTTTTGCGCGCAGACCTAACACAAGTTTGCACTGAGATACATTTTTTTGCTCAATTACCTCTTTCACATGATCTTTTGCGCTCTTAAGCTCGCTAGAATATTCACACACATCATGCCGGTTTATTTCAGAAAATCTTTTTTTGAACTCGCTGGCTATTCTCTCGCACGGTCCCGACCCGATCATCGTTATTTCTATGCGCGAAGACGAAAGTAGATTTTTCCATGCATCAAATGCTAGTTCACCGGTGATTTTATCGGCGCCTTCCAACGTGCCTAGTGTGTCTATTCCGAATTTTTCACCTTTGCACATGATCTCCAAGCATCTCTTGCGCGCAAAATCTTTTTTGTCATTCATTATAGCCATAATTTCTTCTTTAAGTTGGCGTTTTTCTAGGTCGATGTTTTCCTTTACGAATGCTTCGTTTTTTACATTTGGCTTAAAAATCACATCACAAACAAGCTTCGTTAGCTCTAATATATTATTCCCGCCATCAGAAGTGAATTTGCCGTCAATACCTTGTGCAAAAATTCCAATAACTTGCATATCGCCAATTTTTTGCACACTTGGCGATATCGATGCGCCGTAAAGCTCTTCTAGACGCTTGGTTATGGCAATGAGTGACGGATATTGTTCACACGAGTGAACCAAAAGGTTTGGCAAAACTGCATTAACCGAAACCTCTCCTTCTATTATCGGTGAAAACATCGCAACAGAAATAAGAGTCGTTTTGAATTTTGAATCGGGAATATATGTGAAATTAACTCCTTCTCCAATCTTGTAATGTTCAATATTTCTCATTTGAAATCATCTCTCCAAACGCTATTAAATTTTTTTAAGCTATTTTGAGTTATTTCGTGAACGACCTTTGTCGTGATTTTTTATAAGTTTTCGGCTTTCTAAAAGTGAGCACTATCCCAGTTATTGATATCGCAATCAAGGCTATTCCTGAATATATAAGCCACTTACCGTCATAAAAAAAACTTCCGCTATTTTCTTCAGATTTTATAAAGCTAAAATTATCGTCGGATTTTTCTGAATTTTGATCAGAAGCGGAACTTTGCTCTGAATCTGACCATGAATTTATGCTTTCCACTGCGCTCAAATTTTTTTCTGTTACTTCTTCGCAAAAACATTTTGGCATGCAACAGACCATAAAAGTACAAATAATTAAGCTAAAAAAAATTACTTTAGTACTGCAAAATTTCTTCAATTTTCTCTCCCTCCTGCAAGATCATATTTTACTTTACATTAGACTAAGTTACCACACTGCCAAGTTTTATACAACTCTTGATACTACTCACAGCTAAAGCAAGAGGAAGTTATGACACGCTGGACAAAAATCGAAACAGAACAATCTTCGACAAAATATTATTTTTAATGTTTTTGCTAAAAATTCGTCATATTAAATCCTATTGCAATATAGATTGCCAAACAATGCCAATAATCATAGAAACTTTCCAAAAACTGTGATAAAATGTAAATGCTCATGGATAAATTGGCGAAGAATACAATATTTTTTGATGTTTGGAGTGTTGATTTATGTGGAATAAATTAAACAAATTTTTTAAACCAATGTGCATAGCTGCATCAATTTGGGCGGCAGCTGCAGCGTTTATGTCAGCCTCAGCGATGATTTTGGTTGTAAAAGAGGACAAGTATAACGGAAACTATAAATACACCGTTGGCGTGCCTGACACCGGCGTTCGAGAACAATATGGCGTTAACCGAATTAGCTCAAAACAATACAAAATGAGCGTGGCTCATACCGTTCGTAGTTGGATGGACATAGATGGGTGTATATTTGAAGATAAGGATAAATACCCCTTTACTCTAATTCTTGAGAAAATTTGTAATCATTATATAAAAAATTATGTTAATAGAGGAAAAGATGCTTATTCTGAAGGTGTTATCATAAGGTATATAGATTCGGATAGGCACCGTTTCAAATGTACTTTTACTAGAAAACAATAATTTGAGTTAAATTTTTATATTGTCAATTTAAGTCGTGAGTAATAAGTTGGCCGGTAACTTGTGTGGAAATTTTGTTAATCACATAAATTCCGGTTATTTTTTATGCTATTTCCTAAAAAAGTTTCCTTCTATCTAAAAAAGTTTCCTACTGACGACATATTATCAGCAAATGTGGTAACTTTGTTAGTTGCGCCACTCGTGACGGTACTTACCGAGGTGGTAATAGTGGGTCCGGGCTTGTCTGCTGGCAATTGTTGTATCACCAACTCGAGTGTTGCATTCGCTTTAAGTGGCTGGCCCCACCTGGAAAAAGCTCTATAGTCTACTCTAATGCTACTCAAAAGCCCAAAAATCTTTACGTCTCCCCATACAAAATATCCGTATTTTGGAGCGTCTTCTACATATTCAATAAGACATGGAAGCGATGTGATTTCTTTGT
>CAZDOV010000070.1:0-4613 GCA_964507135.1 uncultured Eubacteriales bacterium
TCTCTTATCGAGAGGATCAAAAACCTGGAGCCATGGATGATACATAGCACAGTAATCACTGTCAACTATGACTCTATGATTCATGATATCTGCAACCGTTTTAGCTTCCATAGGCATATCGAGAACTGCGAATCTACTTGCCAAATTTTCGCAATGACTTACAAGTGCAAGCTGAACATTTGCGCTCACTATCCCTGGTACAGCCATTATATTAACTTCGGCATTATCCAAAAACGCCTGAATGCCATTTCTCAGTCCTGGGCCTTTGTCCTGACCGATAAAATCATCATCCGTAAGTTTTGCTGCCGTACCGTTCGTGCCACCTGAAAGCGAAACCTTAATCTCATCACCTTCGATATCATATACCTGGCGTACAACGTCAATTGGTGCAACCGCTTTGGATTCAGGTTCTGCTTTGAGCATAATAAGTTCAGATTTGCTCACGACTTTTTCTATAAAATTAGGCGAAAAAGCATTGAACGAAACGTTAGTATATTTTTCGACTTCATCTCCGCACTCTACAATGACATTCATTTCACACGTGCGTATCGTAATTTGCGGCAAAAGCGCGTTATCAACAACTTTACCTTCAAACGGTTTATCAAAAGTAACCGTATTATCCCCGGGTGCAGTTTTAACAATGTTGTATTGAACATCGTCGCCATTTTCCAAAACGACTATATCACCTTGATCAAATCCGGAAGCACTTTTCAAGCGATATTTTCCATCGTTTAAATTTTCAAGTATCTGGCTCTTGCTATCAAAACTCGAGCTAAAAGTTACGGTCACCGAATTCCCCCATGACCCTGCATTTTTTGCTTCAATTTCAAGCACTCCGCTTTTCCCTTTTGCGTGTTTTGCTTTTGCAACTGCTGCATCAGGCGGAGCGACCCTCATTACGAACGCTCTTGAGCCTCCATTAATAAAGAAATGATTCACTGCATGTGCTAAAAATCTGTAATTACTAAACTCGCTCTCATGCAGATATCCGCCAAACTTTCTCGCGAAATCCGCAGGCCCTGTTACCAAAACAGGAGCTCCTACTACGGGACCTTTTTCTGCCACGCCAACAAATCCCGCCGTACTTGTTCCAACACCTTGCATTGGAGTAGGTCCGCTGTCAAATTCCTCAACATAGACTCCAGGAGATAAATATTCCGCCATAATCACTACGGTTCCTTACTAACTTAATTTAGCAAGAACCTTTCAACTCCTTTCTGGCTTATTAAATTTATTTCTACGTCTTGTGTTACTGTAAAATTCGAATTCAAGCATTTAGCCCCACCGAACAGTAACCAAAACGCAAATTTATAACATATAAAATAGGGAAATGAGCCCTAAATTATTGTTAAGCAAACTTTAAAGCAGAACTATTTTCTCCGATTACAGCCAATAACCAACTGTATCTGCGCAACAATCCCATTTTGCGCAAATTTTCTAACCAAAACTCTTCATCTTATAAATTTTCCATCTTTTTGAACTTTTCTTTTTGCTACGCCAAGTCTAACTTTTTGTACGACTCTTCTTTTTTCATTTTGTGGATAACATTTGTAACTAAATCCAAAAGTTTCCCTCTAGATCCTTTTTCTTTCCATAGCTCTTCCAGACGCTTTTTAAGCTCAGCAATATCCAATCCTTGCAAATCAATCTTGGAAGATTTCTCAAATGTTTCTTCTTTTTTTGCTTTTGTTTCATCATCGTAAACTTCGCTATACGCTTTTTCTTTTTCTTCTTTTTCTTCTTTTTCTTCTTCTGTTTTTGTTTTGCAAATGAAATCTGTTAATAATTTCAAAAGCTCCTCTTTGTACTCTTGTTCTTGTGATAACTCTTCTAGACGCTTTTTAAGCTCAGCAATATCTAGTTCACGCGATCTAATCTTTTGAGAAAGATTTACTATTCTCTCTCTTCTTGATTTTGCTTCGTCAGATTCAACTTTCTTTCGCACTCTTCCCTTTGTCATTTTTTTCACGAAGTCTACTATAAGTTTCAAAAACTCTTCGTTATCTTCTTTTTTCTCTTCTTTTATATCTTTCATTTTCTCAATTCTTCTGTTTATGCTCGCGTGATCTGCGTTTTCTTGACTTTTTTGATCTTTCAACTTTTCAATCACATATTCTTCTCGGGTATCGGTATAAAGAAGCTCGTCTTCAGTATCTAGTTCACCGTCACCGTCATCTTTCAGCTTTTTGATTTCAGATTCCTGAGGATCATACTCAAAGCCGATTTCACTAGATAAAGTCTTCCTTTTGCGCTTTTTATTACTATCACCACCAAAATAATAATGTGGCGAATCTGCTTCTTGCTCGGACATCCCGCGCGAAGATTCTGCACTTTCCGGAACCAACGAAACTACTATGTGCGAATTTTTTCTGTACTTTTTATGCCAGATTTCCAAAAAACCGAAACGCGTGTTCATATACCCAAAATTATCAGGTGTCTCACGATTTTTAATATTTTTGTGAGGAATCACTTCCGAAGGTTTCACGTTTTCCTCCAAGAACTTTTCTCTCCGGTCTTCTGGGGTATTCACATCTTTATCCCCTTGAAATAATGACTTATTAGTTGAAATAAAGTAATCCAAATTGTTTTCCTTTTTCACTCTTTTGGGTTTAGAAGCTGTTTTACTGTACACGCTTTCATCCCCTTCGCGCTAGAGTTCAACAATCTCTGACTTTGTTAACCGCCCCCCAAAAAATCAAATTAACTCTCAACCGCCATAAGCAATATCCTGTCGATAAATGTCAACAGCTCCTAAAACCACTATTTTCACTATAAAAATTTATGAGTTATACTTTTTTATGGCGTTTTGATACATAACAGTATTATATCACCAATGTTTGCTACGAACCATTAATTTTTCACTAAATCATGGCATTGTTGTTGTTATTTTATATTAAACTTCGCGGAATTAATCCAAATATTTTCGAAATTAATATGTAGAAGTACCATAAATCGGCAATCCGAAACTTACCGACAAAGCGTGATCGATTTGATTCATGATGTTTTTATCTGCACATCCTCTTTTTTCTTTGAGACGAGTCTTATCGATCGTTCTCACCTGTTCCAAAAGCACCACTGAATCTTTCGAAAGGCCACTCCCTCCAGAAGCCAGACTTATGTGCGTAGGCAAACTTGTTTTTGCATCCTGACTCGTAATTGCCGCCGCTATGACAGTAGGGCTATATTTGTTGCCTATATCATTCTGAATTATCAAGACCGGTCTCACACCACCTTGTTCAGACCCAACCACTGGACTAAGATCTGCATAAAATATGTCTCCCCTTTTGATATCCATAAAAACCACCTTCACTTTAATTTTCCAGATAAAGGTAGTTTCTGCATTATTCATTATTTTCATTCAACACATTTCATTTTAGGCAAATCAAAACACGAGCCACACAAAATAGCGGCTCGATATCAAAACGACAAGACAAAAACAAATGCTTTTTAATTATCCACGTTCGAACATTGCGATGATGTTTTGGAAATATTCCGGAAGGTCGCTCGAAAATTCAACATAGTTCTGCGTTGACGGGTGAATAAACCCTATCGTTTTTGCATGAAGACATTGTCCACACAAAAATTTAAATTTAGTTTGATTTTTGGGGCCGTAAACTTCATCTCCTACAATCGGGTGGCCAACGTACGCCATATGAACCCGAATTTGATGAGTTCGACCGGTTTCAAGCTGTAATTTTATATATGAGTAGTTAGAATATTCTTCCAAAACCTCATAATGCGTAACAGCACTTTTCCCGCCAATTTCAAGAACTGCCATTTTTTTGCGGTCAATTTTGCTTCTACCTATCTGAGTCGAAACAGTCCCCCTGCTTTTTTTGAATTTCCCAAAAACCACAGCTCTGTACTCTCTCGTAAAGCTATGGTCTTTGATTTGTTCTGCCAAAAATTTATGAGAACTGTCATTTTTTGCAACTATCAAAAGTCCACTGGTATTTTTATCAATTCTGTGAACTATTCCCGGGCGCAAAACACCATTAATTCCAGAAAGCGAATCTTTGCAGTAATAAAGCAGCGCGTTAACAAGGGTACCAGAAATATTACCGGGTGCTGGGTGAACCACCATATTTTTAGGTTTATTGACTATCAGTAAATCGCTATCTTCATAAATCACGTCAAGCGGTATATTTTCGGGCAAAATTTCTGTAGGCTCCGGATCAGGCAAAACAATTGAGACTATGTCATTAAAACTGAGTTTGTAACTTTTCGAAATTTCTTTTGAATTTACCTTCACCAACTTATTTTCGATTAGTTTGTGAATATATGACCGCGAAAGTTCAGGAAAAATTTCTCGTAAAACTTTGTCAATTCTCTGCCCGCCCTGTTTTTCGTTTACGGATATTTCACAAAATTCCATTTAAAAATCATCCTACTCCTAAATCGGTATTATTCACAGAAATTTCTACATTTTTATTATCTTTTATTTGTGGATAAATATTTTTCAAAAAGCTATCAATTAATTCAAAATTGGGCTTAAGTTTAGAATCGTTCTCTACGAAAATATTTATCATATACCTTTCAAAATATTTTTCTGCTATTTCGATATCATTTTTTATATTTTCTAACGTCTGCCTTTCTGTACCGACAAGCAAATT
>CAZDOV010000071.1:0-4604 GCA_964507135.1 uncultured Eubacteriales bacterium
TTTTGAGAAGCTTTTTTCTGATAAAACGTTTAGTTTATCGCTTTCAAAGTTATAATCTGTCCTTACATAGGTGAACCCGTTAATGCGAGAAATTATGTAAGCGGCGTCTTTCCCGAGCCCATTGAGAATGACCCGAAGCTCAGTTTTACGTGCTTTATTTGCAGATTTGACTATTCCTATTGCGCCCTCAGCGGCTGCGAAAGATTCATGACCTGCAACAAATGCAAAGCATGTTGTTTCTTCGCTGAGTAGTCTAGCTGCAAGGTCTCCATGGCCTATGCCAACTTTCCTGCGTTCTGCAACAGAACCTGGTATGCAAAAAGCTTGTAAGCCTTCGCCGATATACTTTGATGCTTCGCAAGCGGTTTTTGCGCTATTTTTGAGCGCCACAGCGCATCCGAGAGTGTAAGCCCATACCGCGTTTTCAAATGCAATCGGCTGCACTGATTTGACTATACTCGAAACATCTATATGATTTTCAAAGCATATACTGCGTGCTTCTTCGAGATTTTTTATGCCGTGTTTTTTCAAGCAAGAATCTATTTTTGCGATTCTCCTGGCTTTTCCTTCAAATTCTATACTTGCCATTAAATTCCCTCCTTGAAATTAGTTCTTTCTAGGGTCGATAAAGCTTATGCCTTCATCAAATCGTCCATAAGTTTTTATGCTTGTCTCCCACGCTTTTTGAGGATCTTGACCGTCCTTGATCTTTCGAATTAAGAGCCCCGGATTTACATATTTGTACCCAATTACTTCGTTGTTTCCGTCAAGTGCGAGGGATAGGATATACCCCTCAACCGTTTGCATATAACGTACGCCTTTATCTTTTGTACTAAAAATTGTACCGATCTGCGAGCATTTGTTTTCCCCAAGATCCTCTATGCTTGATCCAACTGGGAGTCCCCCTTTGGAAAAAGCAGTCTGAGATCGGCCGTAAACAAGTTGTAAAAAAATTTGTTTCATAGCATCGTTTATGGCATCGCAAACAAGATCAGTGTTGAGGCATTCCAGAATGGTTTTTCCTGGCAAGATTTCTCCGGCCATTGCCGCGGAGTGTGTCATCCCGGAACATCCTAATGTTTCGACCAAAGCTTCTTCGACTATTCCGTTTTTTACATTTAATGTTAACTTGCATGCACCTTGTTGGGGAGCGCATTTTCCGACCCCATGTGACAAACCGCAGATATCTTTTGTTTCAAGCAATTTAGACCAGTTACCTTCTTGAGGAATAGGGGATGGGCCGTGATATGGGCACGCGGATATTTTGCATGTTTTGCTTGGTTTTGATTGACAATTCATAATCACTTCTCCTACAAAATAAATTTATTTTTCATTTATAATTTTTTTAACTATTTTATAAATTTGTTCGTTTGAATCGGTAGTTGCTATTCGCTTCAAATTTTTCGAATATGTGTTTGCAATTTCTTTATCACCGTTTAATATATTGTTGATTTCATTTGATAAAGTTTCGGCAGTTAAATTTTTTTCTTCGATTATGCTTGCTGCATTTTCATTCACAAGCGACATGGCGTTGTGATATTGGTGATTTTCCGCAACGTTTGGTGATGGGATTAAAATAGCCGGTTTTGCAGCGATTTGGATTTCGCTAAGAGTTGTTGCTCCAGCGCGGCAAATTACTAAATCCGCTGCAGCAAGGCACTCATCCATATTTTTTATGTACTCTTTGATAATGTACCGCGGGCTATTAATGTTAACGCCGTTTTCAGTGAGTTTTTTTAAAAAATCATGACCTTTTTTGCCGAATCCATGAATAAAATTTAAATTCTTATTCTTACTTTTTATGATAAATTCTGCAATGGTTTCGTTTATTGCTTGTGCTCCAAGGCTTCCGCCAAAAGAAAGTATGACAGGATCGTCATTTTCAATACCGAGCTTTTTTTTAGCTTCGTTTTTGCTTATCAAACTTATTTTTTTGCGAACAGGTGTGCCAGTAATTTCAATATTTGTAAGAGTAGAAGGAAGGTGCACTTTTGCTGATTTGTTTGCTAGTAGCACTTTAGAGGCTTTTTTTGCGAGTAATTTTGTTGTGAGGCCAGGGAACGAGTTTGAATCGTGTATTATAAACGGAATTCCTAGTTTTGCAGCCATTCTCAACAGCGGGCCACACACGTATCCTCCTGTGCCAACACAAACATCCGGTTTGAATTCTTTCAAAATTTTTTTGGATTCATAGCCTGAAATGATTATATTTTTCAACGTAGTAAGATTTTTTTTGAATCCATCTAGATTGAATTTTCTAGAAAACCCTGAAATTGTTATTCCTCTGAACGCGAATCCTTCTTCAGAGACTAAGCGTGATTCCATGCCGTCCTTAGAACCGACGTAAAGAATTTCGCAATCAGGTTCTTCCTTTAAAAAATGTTCTGCAAGAGCTAACGCAGGGTTGATATGGCCGGCCGTGCCGCCACCTACAAATATTATTTTCAACAATTTTCCTCCTCAAGTTAATTTTTTCACTATTTAATTTGTTTCGATACGTGATGTTCTTGAAATCGAGAGTACGATCCCCATTTGAGCAAGAAGCATCAAAAGCGAAGTACCACCGTAGCTGAAAAAAGGCAGACTTATTCCCGTGTTTGGCATAGTGTTTGTTACAACAGCTATATTAAGCAAAACTTGTAATCCAACTTGAGATGTAAGCCCTATCCCGAGTAATGCCCCAAACTTGTCTTTGGCTCGAATAGAAATAATCATCCCGCGCCATACTAGCGCTGCAAATAGGAGGAGAATAACCACTGCGCCTATAAACCCAAGCTCTTCGCATACTACGGCAAATATGAAATCGTTTTGCGGTTCCGGAATATAAAGGTACTTTTGTCTTGAATATCCGAGACCTAGCCCCCAAAGCCCGCCAGAGCCAATTGCGTATAGTCCCTGACGCGTTTGCCAAGTGTCTACTCCAGAACCAGGCGAAAATGGGTCGAGCCACCCAGATATTCGATCATTCGCGTATGTTAATTTATCTGTAAATACTACAAGATAAATTAAAGCAGAAGCGATTCCGCCCAAAACCATTCCGAACCACCTAAGCTGGACACCGCCTATAAATAACATACCGGCAGCCAAAAGGACGACAATTGCACAGCAGGAGATATGAGGCTCTAGAGCTAGCAAAACAACAGTTGGGCCAAGTATTATCAGGTATGGCAAAATACCATACCTGAATGTGTTCATTCGGTGGAAATTGATGTTAATGAAATGAGCAAACGAAAGCACAATCGCAAACTTCGTTATTTCTGAAGCTTGAAAGCTGAAAGAACCGAGTTGTATCCACCTGTGAACACCATTTATTGCCGGCATAAGCAAAACTACAAATAGGAGCAAAAACGAAATTCCAAGAATCGGTACTGCCCACTTGTGAAAGTAGTGGTAATCAATTCGTGAGACTGCAAACATTACTATTACACCTAAAATGGCAAAAATAGCTTGATTTTTGATAAAATAAAGGCTGTTCCCACCATGCAAATAGTAAGCATTAGGGTAACTTGCCGAAAACATCATCACAAGACCTATGACAAGTATCGTCAAAACCAAAAACAAGAACGGCAAATCCATTCCGGATTTCAACGAAAATATCTTTAACCACGGAAAAGAGTAAGGTATACTACGCCTTTTTTTTCTAGTACCGGAATTTTTTTGGTTACTTTTTTTGCGAATTTGATATTTTTCGTTTTTTGTGTTTCGATGTCGTGGCGTTCTTGGTTTCATAAAATGTCTGGGCCTCCTTAATTTTAAATATAATTTTATTACCTGTGCTACATACAGTGCATAACCAATAAAGCGGACGCTACTCCAAGAACGATTGTAGCCAAACTAAATACCGCACAAATTCTCGATTCACTCCATCCGCACATTTCAAAATGATGGTGTATAGGGCTCATTTTAAAAAGCCTTTTTCCATGAGTAAATTTGAAATATGCTACTTGAATTATAACTGAGAACATTTCAAAAATATAGACAAACGAAAGAATAATCATTGGAATATGTAAGCCAGAACCAATCCCAATGGCGCACACAATCCCTCCTAAGAATAAAGAGCCTGTGTCACCCATAAAAACTTTCGCAGGGTGAAAATTCCAGAACAAGAATCCAAGACAGCCTCCGGTTAACGCAGCGGCTTCAATACTCATTCCGAACATTCCTTTGAAATTGGTCATAACCATGTAAAAAATCCCGATAAACATTGCAACTGAAGCGCTAAGGCCGTCTACTCCGTCTGTAAGATTAGCAGCGTTTACAATCCCAACAATTATTATTGCGAAGATAAACCAATAGAAAATCCCTATATCATAAGTTCCAAAAAACGGAATATTAACTTTTGTAAGACTACCTCCACCGGCCATTGTGTTTACGCCGTGTAGAACCAAAAAATAAACGCCCACTATTGCGAACTGCAAAACCAACTTTTGCTTTGGGGTGATGCCCGCATTTTGCTTGTTTTTTATTTTTACATAATCGTCAATTATTCCTACTAGGCTATAAGCTGTCGCCATTCCAAGACCGCCAAAGATTTTTGCAAGCATTAGCGGTGTTTCTGCCGCATATGTTCCGTTTAGAGAAGATAAATAGTAATACGCCGGAAC
>CAZDOV010000072.1:0-4604 GCA_964507135.1 uncultured Eubacteriales bacterium
GTATCGGCCCAGAAGGCTTCGAACCTGTCATTTGCACAGTTCGCGTAATCTTTTGAGATGTCGCATCAACAAGACTGTGATCATAGCCCTTGACTCTTATACGAATTATTTCTCTTACTTCGGAACTTTTCTTACCCCCCATTCATAATCGCCTCCTCGCTATAAAATTCAAATGAAGTGCGCCTCAAACTCATCAACTCACCCGGGTGTTTCATGTTTAAATACCTAAAACTGCCAAATCAAAATCCGGGATAACTTTTTCGAGTTATACCCGGACAATATTAAATTTGAGTAATTTTCAACGCAAAAGCCTTACGCCAAATTGGCAGCTTCAAATTAAAAAATATATTCAAACTTTCCGCCCGGTTTAAAATCGGACATACTCCACGGAAAAACCAGCGCAAAGGCTGCAACCTCCCGCTTCAACGCATATCATTCTCAGTCACACGTCTTGATATTACCATATACTCTTAAAAAAATCAACAACTTTTTTCATTTTGGAGCATCAACAAGAAAGAGAAATCAAAGACTTAAGTCTGCGCATAAAATCATGTATACTTTTGCGGCACTCGGCGGTATTATCAAAAACTCTATATTTTCTAATCGCTGTCAATGTATCCTACTTATTTCACATTTTTTCCTTCATAAAGCTCTCTACCACCGACGACAACATTATCGCCCGACTGCAAATAGCTTTCATCTGCATATTCTTCTGAACTATATTTGCAAACCACAGTATCCCCTTGAAAAAAAATCGGTACCACAGACTTCCACTTAAGGTAACCGCCAACCTTAACATACACGCCAAATTTATAGCTGCCATCTTCTTTTTCTGACTCATGAAGTGAACTACTATCTATGACAAGCCCGTCGTAAGAACCAAAAACTATTTTTAAATTTTCCTTTCTGAGGTATGCAAGGTCCTTGTTCATATAATCACAAGATATAATCAAATTAATTTTTTGGTTCGCATCATCTTTGAAAACAGACTCTATCTTCGCGGGAATATATTTCTCGGGTCCAATCGACAAAATACTGATTTCAATATCTGCGCCAGGATTAACATATGCGCTCATGTTGGCATCCAAACTACACAGAGCATACCAAACCTCTGATTTGATAATTTTCCCTATCACGTCATTTCTTTCTGAGTTAATTTCTTCGTCATTCTCGTGTGTATTATCCAGCGGGAAAATACCATTTATTTTTACTTTGTTAAAATCTGTATTTAAAATATTTTTGTAATCAAAGCTGTTTTCATATCCATCAATACTTACGATAAGATCACCGGCCTCTGGCGAAGTTATCACGCTTACGGGGCGCACATCTTCGTTCAACAAATTCGACTTTTTTTGTTTCAAATCATTTATTTTTTCGTTAAAATTCACATTTTTACCTAAAAGCACCTGATGCTCAGTTAGCAAATATCGCAAATTGTTTTTTACGGTCTGAACCCGAGAAAGCTCAGAATTGTTTATTGAGGAGAACAAATCATTTATCTCGGAATTTATCTGAGAATTAATTCCAACCACACTTCTAGAAATATTATTTTGATTATTGTTTATGTTATTCAAAATACTTAACTCAGCATTAATATTATCAATCGCACTACTTGCTTTAGCAGCTTGAGGTGATGAATAGACTTCAGCAAAAACACTATTTTTTGCTATTCTTCCGCCATCAGAATACAAATATTTTATGCAATCTCTACTAAACGAATTCCCACCTGTCAATACTTCTTCGTCCCTAACAATAAACGCCTGAGCTTCTGCAAAGTTTTTTATTTCTCCTATTTCCGCGGTGCTCACTCTGACTTTTTTAAAATAATTATTCAAAAAAATTACAACTATGCCGAAAAAACTTACAGCAAAAGCAAAAACTAACCATCTTTTTTTAAATTTGTCTTTCCACATAACTATTTTGCCCTTTTTTTATTTTTAAACTTACTATAAAACAAGCCGCGAACATTTTTAGCGTTCTTACTTATTCTGATATTGCAGCTTCGCATTTAAAACTGTTTTTAATTATGTCCACAGCAGTTTTCGCCATTTCCTCCGAATTTTCAAAATCTTCACCGTACATCCAATGAATTTTTTTATCTCGGCGAAGCCACACAAGCTGACGTTTTGCATAATTTCTTGAAGCTTTCTTTAAAATCTCCTTTGCTCTTTCGGATGATTGGCTTAAATTTACATACGGCAAAAGCTCTTTGTATCCTATCGCAGCCGCAGCAGTTTTGCTAACTTTGAGATTTGAAATTTTTCTGACCTCATCTAGTATTCCACTCTCAAACATTCTATCAACGCGTAGATTTATTCTGTCATACAGACGATCCCTACTACGAAAATTAATCCCAATTTTACACACATCATACGGCGAAACAATACCCTTTGATTTTCGGACTTGCTCAGATATAGGATACCCAGCACTGTAAAAAAATTCAATAGCCCGTATAAGTCTCTTAGTGTTGTTAATATGTATTTTTTCAGCACTAACTTCGTCTATATCTATTAAAATTTCCATCAGCTCTTCATTGCTCATTTTTTCGAGTTCCGCTCTTTTTTTATCGTTTTTCGGCGGTTCATTTTCAAAACTCATCCCTTTTAAAAAAGAATCCGTATACAGCCCCGTTCCGCCTACTAAAACAGGGATTCGTCCTCTTTTTGTAATATCTTCTGCGGCAAATTTTGCTGATGCTATAAAATCAGAAACGCTAAAACTTTCAGAAACAGACACAAAATTTACCAAATGATGTGGAACAGATTTCAACTGAAATACACTAGGTTTCGCTGATAAAATATTAAATTCTTTATATATTTGCATTGAATCAGCAGAAATAATCTCGCCATTAAAGACTTCTGCAATTTTTATTGCCAAATCTGTTTTACCAGAAGCCGTTGGGCCTACAACACTTATGATTTTCATTAAATCTTTTTCCATTTATTCTGATTCACGCTCCTAATTTTCACTACAATCTCGCAACTATCCTAAAGTTTATTATAGCACACATTCTTATCGCAAATATGCAACTAAAAAACAACCGCAGCTATGTGCCCCAAAAGAATTGATTCAGTGCAAAGTGGCGGTTGTTTGGCATATAAATTTTATTTACCGTTAGTCTGTAAAAATCAAAACCTGTAGTCTTGAACGCAGGCGAAAACAAAAGTAAAAACAAAAAGCTCAACTGCAAAACGCTGAGCTTTCTTATTTTGAATGCTTTAATTTTGATTTGGATCTAGTTTTCGTACGTAAGCGATACCGAATTTTTTCTCATAAGGTTCACAAAGAGGCTCTTTGACATTAGGGCTATTAGCAGCAAAGATAATATTCGCAAAACATCTCGCCCAACAAATACGGTCATTGGGGCCATATTCCGTAAGCACTTTGAACAACGCCGCTGTAATTTCTTTGGAATCACCTTTGTAAGCTCCGCCCCCACCCAGTGTGAGAACGATATTTCTATCACCATGGTCGTGTGCAATGCGCAGTATATTGTCCCAATAGCAAATCAATTGTTTTCTGTACGGGTCTAAGCCGTCGTTCCCACCAGTTGTGCCACAGTCTTTTTTCGGCCCCATGTACGTTCCACCGTGGCCTTTATTGTAGTCAGCTGCAGCGGTAGTTATCATATTAATTGTTTCACCATTTTTGGCGCCCCGTAATCCAACTCCTTTGCAATAAATACCTCTCCTAAATATACCAGTTTCGTTCCAAGACTTAACAGCGCAGTTTGCGAATTTCGCTTTCTCCGCTTGGGTGAGCTGAGTCTGCATAGCTTTGTAGTTTTTTAAATAATAGTCGCGGTAAGCGGTTGTTGAATTAAGAAATAGGTATCCGTCTGTGTCCATCATCAAGCTTTCTTCCTGAGTCCCCTTCCCCACAAGGATGTCGCCGCCGGGGCTCACAGCATTTCCGGCATTTTGTACCGCTGTATGGGCAGGGTCCAACGGCTGCCCCCCCTTATCTTCGCTTATTTTTTTATCTACCGCAAATAGTGCCGGGAGAGAATAGCCTTTATACCACCAAAAAGTTGCCGCAGGTTTGGTTGGTGACTTTTCATGAACTTCAATGGGTTGCGCTTCTGCATAATCGCTAACGAAACAGTAGCCTTCGGGCAGTTCGTAGACGTTTTTGCTCTCTTCCGATAAGCCTTCGCGAGAATATGTTGTTTCTCTAGTGCGCCGGTTATATCTGGCAATACCGCGGCGTGGGTCTTTAGTGAGGTTTTCGAAATAATCGTCAGCACCATCTCTAACGTTTTCGGGGTTTAAACCTAGTCGGATGATTCCAGATTTGACATTCTTCACCAAGGTCGCTTTGTTGTTGGTAGTCTTTTCTTCGTTTTCTTTCTCTGCTGCTTCCTGTTGTTCAGCGGAGGCATTTGCGCCCACAATAATTAGTTGCACGTCGATTGGTTTGTACTCGTATTTGTTATAACCGAGTTGTTGTGGGGCACCCACCGGTATTTCCGTACTCGGGCCGTAGTGTTCCATGACAGCGCGTAAGGCCGCTGCCTTTAGCGATGCGTCGTTCTCCGGGTTTAGTTTGAAATACAGGCGAGTAGTATTTTCAGTGCCAATTTCTTCTTCGAGGATGTTATCGTC
>CAZDOV010000073.1:0-4571 GCA_964507135.1 uncultured Eubacteriales bacterium
AGGTGGGATATGGTTAAAACTGCTTGTGATAATTACGGCAAAAGCATAGTGAACATCTGTCGCGCCAAAATGGAGTCTGGGAATAGAGATGATCTAGGATGTGCAAAGAAAGAGATAACAAAATGTGTAGACCAATTTAGAAAACAATTGGACGAATCCGAACGCGATATTTTAAACTGTATTGAAAACTGTACTAAAACAGCTGTAGATAAGTGCATGCCATCAAAAACAAAGTGTCAAACCAAACTAAAAGAAATTATTGACACAATACGCAGCTTACAGAAAGAAATCCCTAAAATACACATAGGTAATAACGATTACGATTTTAACGACCTGCTGACGGAAGCAGAAAGGTTGTTTGAGGTTGAAAACAATAACACTATGTTTCTTAGCTTTGCCAGCGACGACGTTGTTAACAAAGCAATCGGAGCTTTTGCAAATGCAAATATTTTCTAATATCTTTATGCCTAGGACTTTGAATAAAAGCGTGATTTTTGCAGAATTTAATATAAAGACATCTAGCAACTGTGTGCGAGGAGTTTTGAAATGAATTTTGCAAAATATTTCAGTGAAGTTTATTTAAGCAAAAATAATAAATCAGAAGATAGATCAGTGCGGTTTTTTTCTTCATCTCTTGCCGAAAATGTGGAGTTTTTCAAGCGAGAGTTTGATGAAAGCGCTGATCTTTCTGTGCGCTATATTGATGTTGCAGGGGTTAGTAGCGCTGTTATAACCATTGGTGGGATGGTCAGCAAGGATACTCTCACGCAGAGCGTTGTTATGCCGATAATTTATTCTGATATAAAAGGGACAACTGCGCGCGAAAAATATGCATTTATACGCGACAATATTATTGCAGCTTCAGACCAGGTGCAAGTTTCGAATTTTGACGATGCGTTTAATATGATAATGTCCGGTTTTGCGCTTTTTGCAATGGACGGCTGCGACGCAATGATTTCGCTCGGAGTGCAAGGATTCCCGTTTAGGTCAGTTTCGGAGCCTTCTACCGAAGTTATGCAACGAGGTTCGCGCGAGGGTTTCGTGGAGCCGGTCATGATTAATATGACGCTCATCAGGCGCAGACTCAAAAGCACAAAGCTCAAGTTTGAGCTCAGCGAAGTTGGGAAGACCAGCCGAACAACGGTGTGCCTTTGCTACATGAAAGATAAAGTATCGAATGAAGTTTTGGGGAAACTCAAAAAATCTTTAGCAAATGTTGATTTAGAAACCGTAGTAGAATCGGGGTATTTGATACCTTATTTGGAAGATGACATAGATTTTTCGCTTTTCAGCGGTATTGGAATGACTGAACGCCCAGACACAGTATGCGGGAAAATTTCGGAAGGGCGAATCGCTGTGCTTATCGATGGAACTCCAAATGCGCTTATAGTTCCGTATCTTTTTGTGGAATATTTTCAGCATTTGGATGATTATTCTCGTCATCCGTATTTTGCAACGTTCACTCGATGGCTTAAATACCTTGCTTTTTTTATTTCAGTTTTGCTGCCGGGACTATATGTTGGGATAAGCACATTTAGTCCTGAAATATTACCGCAAGCTATATTTGTTAAAATCGCTTTAGCGGTAGGCACTACGCCATTTTCGCTCATGACCGAAACCATAATAATCCATCTTATTTATGAAATTATGCGCGAAGCCGGGCTAAGGATCCCTAGGCCGCTTGGACATGCAGTGAGTATAGTTGGCGCTCTTGTGATTGGCGAAACAGCAGTGAGCTCCGGGCTGATTGGCGCCCCGACTTTGATGGTAGTTGCACTTACGGCTATTTCGTCATACGTTATTCCAAACCTTTATGAACCGATTTCAATACTGAAATTTTTGTTCGTTATAGTTGGGGGCATATTTGGCGTTTGGGGGATAATGATAATTTTCACAGCTGTATTAATTAACATTTGTGCAAAAAACAGTTATGGAGTGCCGTTCACTTCACCTCTTTCACCGTTTAACATCCTTGCAATGAGGGATGTGTTAGTACGGTGTGGGTGGAAGTTTTTATCTAAAAAAAGTATTAAAGTGCAAGATTTACCGGGATCGGAGATAAAAAATTAGCAGTAAAAAATTAAACGATAGGAGTAAATTCGATTTATGGAAAAACGCAAAGCGATAAAATCTTCACAGCTATTTGTTATGCTTTTTGTGAGCCGTATGGTTGTAAGCATGACGTACGGAAATATGTTTGTGGGTTCTTCAGAGCTGTGGGATCACATAATTTCGGCTGTGATAGCTTTGTTCGTTACGTGGCTGATTTTGGTACCGGTTTATCGATTGTTTTTGATTGACGAAAAAATGAATGTTTTTGACAATGCCGGAGATCTTTGTGGAAAATTTGGTTTTATAATTATAGGAGTTTATACTTTTTATTTTTTGATTATCAGCGCGCATACGCTTGGCATTTTCGAAAAATTTATTACAAGGTCTATAAATCCCCCTATATCCGTTCCGTTGCTTTCAATTTTGCTGATAGTGTCATCTTGTTACGGGGCGTATAAGGGTATTGAAGCTTTGGCTAGAACGTCGGGATTTATATTCGTTGCAATGACGCTTTCGATTATTTTTTTTATTTTATCTTTGATGCCGGCGGTGGAGTCTGTTAATTACAAGCCGTTTATGTATGACGGCCAGGGGCACGTTTTTGAGGGACTGAAATTTATGATTTCTCAAAGTTCATGTATTCCTGCGCTTGCTGTTCTTATGCCAATGGCGAAGGGGAAGTGCAAAAAAGGAATAATTTTTTGGAATTTGGGAATTTACGTTATTTTTGCAGCGCTGGTTTATTTGATAATCGGGACGATGGGGGATTTTGCTGTTACGCAGCTTTTCCCGGTATATACTGCCGCGGGGATCGGAAAATTTGGGTCATTTAAGCACCTGGATTCGGTGTATCTTGGCATTTGGATTTCCGGGATTTTTATAAAGCTTTCGCTATTTTTAATGCTTGCAGGGGAAGGCGTCAAAAAAATTTTCGGAGAAAAATTCCGCAAGATCTCTGTGGTGATTTTTAGCGGAATGCTCGCGATTTTTGCGTTTTTTGAAAACAAGTTGAATTTCACTTCCGGAGAGTTTATCGAAAATGTTTTGTTATGGTTTTTGTTAGTGCTTGCCGTGGTAATCCCGACGTTTTTGATTGTTTTGAAGGTTGTAAAAGCTAGAAGGAGGTTCGTTAAGGTTGAAAGATCTTAAATTTATTTACGTATTTTTGCTGAGTTCACTCCCACTGATATTTCTTTGCGGATGCAGCACCGGCCGGGAAGTGCATGAACAGCTTGTTATTCAAGGAATTGCAATAGACAAAGAAGACGCGGGATACATTTTGACGGCGCAAGCCTACGATTTTCAAAACCCAAAGGACGAAAAAGAGCCGAGCATTCGCGTGATAGAAGTCGGCGGTTCGACGCTCCCCGAAGCGCTGGAAAATATAACTCAAAAAACGAGTTTAAATCCGGTTTACTCACAAAATATGGTGATTTTAATGGGCGAAAGCGTTGCGAATCTCGGCGTGAATAACTTCATAGATTTCTTTATCCGTCACTGCGAAACTCGCCCAAAAGTTAAACTTTGCGCTTGCGAAGGGGGCGCTTCAAAATTTTTGAAAGCTCGCAGAGGCGGTGAGCTCATAAAAGCTCAAAGTATTCATGATTTGATTTCAGATGAACTCAATTCTGACGTTATGCACTTTGTTGGGAATATTCGCGGCGAGATTTCCGATCCATATGCGGCGTGGATTGAACTTAATCAAAATGGCGAAAATGAATTTGAAGTGAGTTTTAAAGGGATTGCACTGTTTCACGGAGATGTTATTGCTGGCTGTCTTGAAGAAGACGAAGCTTTTGGATTTATGCTCATGAAAGGGATCCCAAAATTTGGTTCGTGCGTAGTTTTTGACGACGTTTTCGGCGAAGTCACATGCACAGCAAATAAAGTCGCGGTGAGGATACTTTCTGAATTGCGCGAAAATTTGTATCCGTTGTTTAAAATCAAGCTGGATATAGACATGTCCGCCTTTTCGTTCGACAACAAGTGTGGTGGTAGTGATGACAGTAACAACATGGAAAAATTTAACAATAATTTAGAAACAAAAATTCAGGATATCCTTCAGAAATCTTTGGCAAAGATAATAAGTATCGGTTCTGACGCTATGGACTTTGGAAAAATCCTTAGAAATATGCATCCGGAGTATTTCAAAAATTTGAACGAAAATTGGAAAAATATTATGTCAAAATGCAGTTATGAAATAACTCAAAATGCCACGCTTAGCATAACCGGCAAAGAAATTGTTTAAGTACAGTTGACTTTTTAAAAAAGTCTGCTAGAATAAAAAGCAAGGGAAGTTTACCGCTAAAACGGCTAGCCCCTCTAAAAAATGCACTTAATTTAGAAAATTAACCATTCTTTTGAGCGAGACGGTTAATTTTTTATGCTTTTAATAGTTTTTATTATTTTTAAAACTAATAATATGATACTTAAAATAGTTATCATTTCCTGCATATTTCCACCCCCTAGTACACTGTAACATCTAAAACTTTATTTCCGGATAAAGATGTCTTAACTTA
>CAZDOV010000074.1:0-4456 GCA_964507135.1 uncultured Eubacteriales bacterium
GAAGAGGCTAAACTAGCAGCCGAAGAAGAGGCTAAGAAAAAAGCCGAAGAAGAAGCAAGGATAGAATCCGAGAAAGCTGTAAACACCATAATCAGCACCTTCGAAACAATACTGGAAAAACAATGCACCTCACTCGTACAATTAGTTCGCTCGTTAGAACTTGCCAAAAACTCATTGGGCGAATGCGAGCTCAAACATTGTGTTGCTGATTTCATAGCTGATCTCAAAAACCCACAAAAAATCTTATACAAAATGCCACGACCTGAAAAATACGAAGCCATCTACAAAAACAAAGCTGTCACAAGCACCTTTGCCAAAGTGTGGTACACAGCCCAAGAACTTTTAGCAGCCCAAAACGGATTCGCAACACTAGCTCTCGAACAAGGTGTAAACGACAAACCAGTCGAAGTCAAGAAAGAAGAAGTCAAAGGCAACGACAACGGCAACGACGTCAAGAAAGAAACAGAAAAGCTTAAAACACTTGACCTCAAAAAGACCGGAGGCGAAGTAACGCTAGGCCTCGATCACACCGCTGAAAACCTCCTCACCAATAACTCTACTGAACCCGCAGAAACGCAAAAAAAATGACACCGTCCAAAAAGACTAAAAAAAGAAAGAACAACTCTAAACACAGAGGTTAATTGAGCAGTTAAGTGCCGGGTGCGTTTGGAACGACCTAAAGCCGAGATGGATAACCATCTCGGCTTTAGTGTTTAATCTGATAGTTCTCAATTCACGCAAAACTTACACAGACATCACATTTTAGTACCATCACCGCAAAACCAATTTTTGAGCTTTTGTACGATTTCTTCGGTATGTGTGCTCCGTGAACCTTTAACTAAAATACTATCATTATTTTCAACTATATTTTGTAGTATTTCTAAAGCCTCCTGATTATTTGCACAGCTATAAGGCTTGGTTTTTTGGTTCACAGAAGAAACGCCGGCCATAACATTTTGCGCTTGATGACCGATCGCTATAAGTATTTCAATATTCTCTACGGCTATATATCTTCCTATATCATAATGGAACCGTGCCGAATTTTCTCCGAGCTCTAACATGTCAGCCATAACAATTATCTTTCTTCCAGCGTTAATTGATTTTAGTACGCTTACTGCGCTTTTCATTGAATCCGGACTAGCATTATAGGAATCATCTATAACGGTAATTCCTTTATTTAATGATAAAATTTGTTGGCGCATTCCAACATTTTTAAATGATTTGAGACCATTTTTAATATCTTCAATGTGCGTCCCAAGCTGTAAGGCAATCCCTATCGCCGCAAGAGCATTGTAGACATTGTGAATTCCGAGGCACGGAATTGAAACGTTTTCACGAAATTTCGAGGTGGTCAACGTGAACTCCGTAGCGCATTCCCCGAAATAAATATCTTGGCATTTGTAAGTATAATCACCGTTAATGCCGAAATAAACGACCGCGCACTTTGAATTCCCACCTTTTTTTGCCAATATGGGAGAGTCTCCGTTCAAATAAAGTATACCATTCGGATTCTTCATTATTTTGAGCTTTTCATCACAAATGTTTTCGACCGTTTTGAAGTTTTCTAGGTGCGAAACGCCTATGTTTGTTATCACTCCGATATCCGGATTAACGATATCAGCGAGTTTTTCCATTTCTCCAATTTGGCTTACGCCCATTTCAATTATAGCTATTTCGTAAGTATCATTTAGTTCAAATATTGTAAGCGGCACACCGATTTGCCCGTTGTAATTTTCCTTTGTTTTAAATACTTTCATCGCCGAACCTAGAGCCGCGGCAATCATTTCTTTTGTTGTCGTCTTCCCTACGCTCCCTGTGACGCCTATAACTGGAAGCGTGAACTTTTTTCTATAGTATTTTGCCAAATCTTGCATAGCTTTAAGAGTATCATCGACTTCAATCAAAGCGCCAGTTTTGTCCTCGCTTTTTAATTTATATCCTGTTTTAAAAAAAGACGCAGCAGCGCCTCTTTTAAATGCATTACCAATAAATTCATGACCATCAACATTATTCCCGACAAGCGGTACAAATAGCGCTCCGGGATTTGCCTTTCTTGAATCGCATATTACAGACGAAACAAGCGTATCTGTATTTCCTGATAACAAAGTACCGTTCGTTGCAAGTAATATCTCAGCTATACTTAATTCTTTCATACGTTACCTCGGCATAATTTTTTTAAAAATATCTTCCACGATAACTCGTTCGTCCATGGGGAATTTAATGCCGTTTATTTCTTGATAATCCTCATGACCTTTTCCGGCTAATACGATCACATCGCCTTTTTGAGCAGTCTCAATAGCGTGCTTTATTGCATCTTTTCGATCTGGAATAATAATATACTCACCATTTGTTTTTTTGATTCCAATTTCTATATCTTTTATTATATCCATTGGATTTTCATAGCGAGGATTATCGCTCGTAATAATTGATAAATCAGCAAGGTCGCCGGCCGTTTGCCCCATTTCATACCTACGAATTTTAGGGCGATTCCCACCTGCCCCAAACAAAACCACTAACCTTTTTGGGGAATATTCCCGAAGAGTTGACAATACGTTTTTCATGCTTACCGCATTGTGAGCATAGTCTATGAAAATCGAATATTCACCCGGACAAGGCACCGGCTCGATTCGCCCTTTGACGCTAATGTTTTCTAATCCGGATATAATATATGTCGGGCTTATTCCCAGAATATCACAAACAGAAGCGGCTGCCAAGGCATTAAAAACATTAAATCTCCCGGGAACAGACACTGATATATCGTTGATATTTAATTTTCCAGAAATGTCAAATTTTATTCCAACTTTGCCACCGTGTTTGGTTAAACTGATATTTTTCGCTTTATAATCAGAATTTTCGCTCATCCCAAATTTTTGGATATCGCAGCTATGATTTTCTATAATTTTCGAAGCATTTTCATCATCAAAGTTCACAATACCCATCTTGCACTTTCGAAAAAGTAGGCTCTTGCACTCAAGATATTCGCGCATATCTTTATGCTCGACTCCACCAATATGGTCGTGCGAAAAATTAGTAAATACCCCTACGTCGAACTCAAACCCATCTAGGCGATGCGCCTTAAGGCCAATAGACGAAGCCTCTATCACGACATATCTGTAACCGGATTCTAGCATTTCGCTGAGATGACGCTGAATTTCGTAAGATTCCGGCGTGGTGTTTTCAAGTTTGACGATTTTGCCACCGTATACTGCTCCTGTAGTTCCAATCAAGCAGCACAAACTGCCCGATTCTTCTAGTATTGATTTTATCATAAAAGACACTGTTGTTTTTCCCTTGGTACCGGTGATACCTATGGTAGTCAACTTTTTAGCAGGGTTGCCAAAGAATTTTGCCGAAATTTTTGCCAAAGCTTCTCTTGTATTTTTGACCCTTATTATTATGGCTCCAGCTTCACTGATTTCTCGTTCGACTAACACCGCCACCGCACCACGAGAAATCGCCTCATTTACGTACTTGTGAGCGTCAACTCTCGATCCAGACAAACATACAAAAATACAGTTCGAAATTACCTTTCTTGAATCATAAATAATGTCAGATATTTCCGGATTAGAATCTACGCCAAAGTCCCTGTGGATATTTAAAATATCCACATTTTCAATAATTTCATTTAATTCCACTTTGCTAAAGTTCTCCCCTTCCTAAGTGCTTCGATAATGATTTTAAATTTATCATATTATAAACTATAGCTATGAATTAATCAAATATGTATATATTTTGTGAATTTAACTCTAAAATCAATTTACTGTGGAATAACACAGCAAATTAATACGCATGGATTAAAAACATTACTCTTAAGGCAAGACCGCACAAATGGCAATAAAAAAGAGAGGAAGGAGTAAACACTTCCACTCTGCATCAAAGATACAAAATTTCTTTTTAGAAATTTTTTCATGCTCTTATAGAAATTTAGACTTACATGGGAATCTTCACACTTTCGGATGTTTTTGACACAGTATCTTTTATCGCTTATCTTTACAATCAAAAGAAGGGTTGAATGAATAGAAATTTTTGCTGTTAAGTTTATCTGTGCACAAACGCAACCCTTCGCCAAAGCGCTGATAATGCACTACTTCTCTGGCTCTTAAAAATCTAATTGCATCTTTGACATCGGGGTCATCGCAAAAGCGTAAGATATTATCGTACGTCGTTCTTGCTTTTTGTTCAGCCGCTAAATCTTCGTGCAAATCAGTTATAGGATCGCCCTTTACCGCCATAGCGGATGCCGTGAATGGTTGGCCACTGGCTGAAGTAGGATAAATTCCGGTTGTGTGATCTACAAAATAATCTCCGAAACCTTCTTTTTCAATTTCTTCAGGAGTCAAATTTTTTGTAAGCTGATAAACTATTGTTCCTATCATTTCCAAATGCCCTAACTCTTCTGTGCCCACAGAAGCATCAGAAATGTTCCACAAGGCAAAAACGGCTGAAAATGCTGCAT
>CAZDOV010000075.1:0-4424 GCA_964507135.1 uncultured Eubacteriales bacterium
GCCTGAAGAAAGGTATGCAGAGAGGCATACAGAAAGGCAGAAGAGAAGGTATACAAGAAGGCAGAAGAGAAGGTATACAGGAAGGCAGAAGAGAAGGTATACAGGAAGGCAGAAGAGAAGGTATACAAGAAGGCAGAAGAGAAGTGGCCAAGAAACTTTTCAGTATGAATTTAACCGATGAGCAAGTATCGAATATATCGGGTTTAACGTTAGAAGAAATAGCAGAATTAAAGTAAAATCAGTGTCCTTTATTATTTAAACATCGAAAAGTAGGTTCAAAAAATTATTTTTCGCAAGCGTTTTGGGTTTGTAGTAGTCAAAACAGCTAAGTTTAAAATATACTAGTAATGAGACTATATTAATTTACCAAAGGCGGTGTTGAGAGCAAATGTTTTTATTTGCGAATAAATAGCAGATGAAAGATTTAAATTGAGCTCAAAATTTATGGAAAAGTATAAAGTTGGAATTCTCGGAGCTACAGGAATGGTTGGCCAAAGATTTGTAATGCTTTTAGAGAATCATCCGTGGTTTGACGTGAAAATATTGGCAGCAAGCGCAAATTCATCAGGAAAAACTTTCAAAGAGGCCCTTCAGGGAAGATGGTACTTGGATACGAACTTGCCGGCTAAATATGAAAAATTTATTGTGTTAGATGTTGAGAAAGATGCGAAAAAAATAGCTTCTGAAGTTGATTTCGTGTTTTGTGCACTTGGAGCGGATAAAGAGAAGGCAAAGGTGTTAGAAGAGCTTTATGCAAAGCTCGAGTGCCCGGTGATTTCGAACAACAGCGCAAATAGAATGGTTGCAGATATTCCTATGATAATACCTGAAATTAATCCGGAACATCTGAATGTAATTCCATATCAGCGTGAGAGATTGGGAACAAAAAGAGGTTTTGTTGCTGTAAAGTCTAACTGTTCGATTCAATGTTACGTTCCTGCGCTACATCCCCTTTTTGACCTAGGAATCAAAAATATACTAGTTTGCACATATCAGGCGATATCTGGAGCAGGCAAAAATTTTCGAACTTGGCCGGAAATGATCGACAATATAATACCCTATATTGCCGGAGAAGAAGAAAAGTCCGAAAGTGAACCTTTGAAAATCTGGGGCAAAGTAGAAAACGGAAAAATAGCTATGAATAATAGCATAAATATAACTTCACAATGCCTCCGTGTACCGGTAACGGACGGTCATACGGCAGCGGTTTTTGCGTCATTTGAAAAGCCAATTTCGCTTGAAGAAGTCAAAAAAAGAATTCAAAATTTTAATGGATATGAAAAAAGCCGTGGATTGCCCAGCTCTCCGAAGAAATTTATTAATTTATTTGAAGAACCTGATAGACCTCAAATAAAGCTTGATAAAAATGTAGAAAATGGTATGGGGATTTCGGTTGGAAGAGTCCGTGGAGATACCCAATATGACATTAAATTTGTATGTACTAGTCACAATACTATTCGGGGCGCTGCAGGTGGAGCGGTGTTACTTGCAGAGATGCTTTGTCGCGAAGGATATATCTGATCAAAGATGAATAAATTTTTATAAACATTTTTCGGGAGGCAACGTCAATGAAAAAAGTCGTTTTTAAAGGAGCCGGTGTAGCTTTGGTTACGCCGATGAATGCCGATGGCACTGTTAATTATGACACTTTGGAAGAGCTGATTGATTTTCAGGTAAGCAGCGGAACAGACGCCATTATCTCATGTGGTACAACTGGGGAATCGGTAACTCTTAGTGCCAAAGAACGCAATGAAATTATCAAATTTACCGTGAAGAAAGTTGCAGGAAGAATTCCTGTTATTGCCGGGACCGGTAGCAACAGTACTGAATCCGCGCTTAATAATTCCATTGAAGCTGAAAAGTTAGGTGTTGATGGGCTCCTTATAGTTACGCCTTACTACAACAAGACATCTCAGCAGGGACTTATTGAGCATTATACCTATATCGCAGATAGAGTGAATATTCCGATTGTGCTCTATAATGTGCCGTCAAGGACAGGAGTCAATATAAAACCGGAGACATATTTTGAACTTTCGAAACATCACAATATTTGCGCTGTTAAAGAAGCAAGCGGCGATATTTCTGCGGTTGCAAAAATACGAGCCACATGCGGTGATGATTTGGCTATGTATTCTGGGAACGATGACCAGATCGTGCCGATGCTTTCGATTGGCGCTTTAGGTGTGATATCGGTGTTTTCAAACATCTGCCCAAAAGAGTGCCATGCAATGGTAAAAGAGTTTTTTAACGGCAATGTGGTCGCTGCATCTGAGATGCAAATTAAGTATCTTGAACTTATGAACTCAATGTTTTGTGATGTTAATCCTATCCCAGTTAAGGAAGCTTTAAATATGATGGGATATAACTGTGGAAAGTGCCGGATGCCGCTTTGTCAATTAAACGAAGAAAATTATAATAACATAAAATTTTTGCTCAAAAAACATTATATTATATAAAATCGGACGGTGAAATTGCACTGCGTATTCGCAGTGCTTTGAATTTATGAAAATAATAATCTGTGGGTATAATGGCAAAATGGGACAAGCTGTGAAAGGAATTGCCAAAAATTGCGGTGACTGCGATGTTGTGGCAGGAGTGGATTTTTTGTGCACCGGTAAAGAAGAGTGCAGAATTTATGAGGATATACGTAAAGTACAAGAATCGGCCGACGTGATTGTTGATTTTTCAAATCCTAAAGCTCTTGATTCGATCCTTGAATATTCTGAGAGCACATTGACCCCAGCTGTGATTTGTACAACTGGATTTTCTGAAAATCAAGTCAAAAAAATCAAGGAGGCCTCGAAAAGTATCCCGATATTTTATTCTCGTAACATGTCAGTGGGGGTAAGTTTGCTTTTGGAATTAGCAAAGATTTCTACGAAAATTTTAGGCAAGGAATTTGACATAGAAATTATCGAAAAACACCATAATCAAAAAATTGATGCTCCAAGCGGCACGGCATTTATGATTGCTGAAGCAATTTCAGAAGAAATTCCCGAAAGTGTTAATTGTGTTTACGATAGAACGAAAAGCCGTGCTCCTCGAAACAAAAATGAAATTGGAATTCATTCTGTTCGTGGTGGTACAATTGCTGGCGACCACGAAGTAATTTTCGCCGGAGATAAAGAGGTTATAACAATTTCACATCGTGCTGAATCGAGAGAAATTTTTGCGCACGGGGCCATAAGAGCGGCAAGGTTTTTGTTAAATCAAAAGCCGGGACTTTATGACATGAAAAACATTATTAAACAAAGCTAAATTTTCCAGTTTTGCAATTCTTTCGGGGAATCATAAAAGTAAGATTTTTTTGCAATTCCTTTTATGGAATTTGAAACGTAAGCCTTTTTGTTTGCAATAAGATAAATTGGGATATGATTTGAATATGCGACGCCGGCCTCAATGCCAATGCCGATGCTAAGTTCTGATGCATCAATTATGAATACATCGGAACTCTTTATTTTTTCAAAAGCGATCTGCATAACTTCTTCACCAGAGAGCTCACAAGGGCCATAATTTTGAATATTTCTCGCGAATGCAAAAATTTCAATATTTTGTGATTCAAAGCTTTGGCAAATTGATTCAATAAGTGCCCTGTTCCTCATGTCATCATAGTATTTTATAGCTAGAAACGCTTGCATAATTCGAACTCCTTTTAAATTTTTTTGCAATACATCCAAATTTGTAGTATAATCTACATAAAGCTGTACCTTGCGACATGCTAAAAACTTCTTTCTTTGCTTTAGCTTATAGTAAGTGCCAAGGTTTAATAGCTATAATATCACATAATCAAAGCTTTGGAGAGACAAAATAATGTATACCCTAAAAAAAACAGAAATGCACGCGAGGCTTGGTGAGTTTAAAACGCCACATGGAATTATAAAACTACCTGGATTTATGAATGTGGCGACTTGTGGAGCAATTAAAGGTGGCGTTTCTGCGATTGACCTTAAAGAATTGAATTGCCAGGTTCAGCTTTGTAATACGTATCATTTACATCTTAGACCGGGCGACGAAATAATTAAAGTGATGGGCGGCGTGAGGAAGTTCACATCTTGGGATGGTCCGGTTCTCACTGATAGCGGTGGGTTTCAGGTTTTTTCTCTTGCAGCACTCAGAAAAATTTCTGAAGAAGGCGTTATATTTTCTTCACATGTTAATGGTCACAGGATTTTTATGGGCCCTGAAGAAAGCATGCGTATCCAGTCTAACTTGGCTTCTACGATTGCGATGGCATTTGACGAATGTATACCATATCCCGCGGAACGTTCGTACGTAAAGAAATCTTGTGACAGGACCGTAAGATGGCTCAAACGGTGCAAAACCGAGATGCAAAATTTAAAGTTGATGGAAGACACGCTCAATAAACAGCAAATGCTTTTCGGAATAAATCAGGGTGGCGTATATAAAGACATTCGAATTGAAAA
>CAZDOV010000076.1:0-4321 GCA_964507135.1 uncultured Eubacteriales bacterium
CTTTGATCCGTTCTATAAATATTCTTACCACAAAATTTTTCTAGTCTTCTAATAACGCCAGCAGCTGGAGAGCCAGGTTTATCAGACAAAACCGATATAACGGCATATTTGGGAGCAACCGCAGTCAAAAACTTTGCTGAAGTAGACGTATTACTTCCATGATGCCCGACCTTCAAAACATCGGACTTTATATTTTTCCCACTTTTTAAAATTTCGTTTTCTTCAGATTTTTCTGCATCACCAGTGAGCAAAAAGCTGATATTCTTATATGTAATCCGCAACACGATAGAATTATTATTGAGATTATCACTTGGCGATATAGGCCCGATGACATCCATTTTTACGTTATCGAACTCAAAATGTTCCCCTGATTTTACTAATCTTGCATTTATATTCTTGTTTTTTAAATCCTTTAGCATTCTCTCATAAGTCACGGTAACAGGCGTTACTTCGCTAGGGATATTCGGTTCTATGAAAGTATCTATTTTAAAATTTTCAATGACATCTGACATCTGTCCTATATGGTCACGGTGAGGATGGGTCGCAACCACTAGATCGAGCTTTTGAACACTTTGCTTTTTGAGATAACTCACCACCACACCGCGAGGTTCTTTATCTCCGGAATCAACCAAAATATTTTTCTCTCCTGATTTTATATAAATTGCATCAGCTTTCCCGACATCGATAAAGTGTGCCTCCAAACCTTCAAAAATATCATCTGAAAAATTACTCGAGCCAGAAATCTCCAAATCATTAAAAATTTCGCTCCATTTCCAGGTCGCAAAATCTTCATTAGTAATTCCAATAAAAGCAAGCAAAGCTATGGAAAACGCAACCAAAAAATATGCCAGATTTTTAAATCTTTTTATTTTTAAATTCTTTTTCAAAACAAATTCCTTTCTAAGCTCGAGTATGTCAATCCATTTTGTTTAAATTCATCTCAAGGAACTGTTGATAATTTATAAGAACTTGCCGTGGTTTAGAGCCTTCGTGTGGCCCAACAATACCCATTTGTTCCATCTCGTCAACAAGCCTCCCAGCTCTGGCGTAACCTACTCTAAGTCGCCGCTGCAAAAATGATGTCGAAGCCTGTCCTGCCTCAATAACGCATTTAATAGCTTCGCTCATAATAGGGTCCATAGAGCCATTAGAATCTTGATCATTCTTTCCGTTTTCAGGAATTACCCCTTTTTCTATTTCCTGGGCAATTTTATCGTCATAGTCACTTTCTTGGCTAGTTTTAATTTCGTTCACAACTCTTTCAATTTCGCGGTCGGTAACATAACAACCCTGAACACGAATCGGTTTCGATGCCCCAATCGGCGCGAACAGCATATCTCCTCGACCCAAAAGTTTTTCTGCACCGCTCATGTCTAAGATTGTCCTGGAGTCGATCTGAGAAGAAACCGCAAGAGCGATCCTGCTCGGAATATTTGCTTTGATTATGCCCGTGATAACATCAACAGATGGGCGCTGCGTTGCTATCACCAAATGCATCCCTGCGGCACGAGCCATTTGAGCGAGGCGACAAATGTAATCTTCAACTTCGTTAGGAGCGGCCATCATTAAATCCGAAAGTTCGTCGATAATTATTACTATTTGAGACATCTTTTCAAGAGGTTCTCCCTCTTTGCTTTTTATATCCGGCGTTTCTTGAATCATTTGATTGTAAGAAACTAAATCTCTCACACCAGTCTCAGCAAATTTTTTATATCGAAGCAGCATCTCGCTGACCGCCCAATTAAGAGCACCCGCAGCTTTTCGCGGATCAGTCACAACCGGAACCAATAGGTGTGGTATTCCGTTATAAACACCGAGCTCTACGACTTTAGGGTCAATCATCAGCATTTTAACCTCATCCGGTCGAGCATTATAAAGAATGCTCATAATAAATGAATTTATGCAAACAGACTTACCAGATCCAGTGGAACCGGCAATAAGCAAATGCGGCATTTTTGCAAGATCAGCAGTCATAATATTCCCCGAAATGTCTCTCCCGAGCACGACAGTAAGTTTACTTTTCGCGTGCTTAAATTCTGATGACGTAATGAGCTCCTTCATGCCAACCATACTGACCACTTTGTTAGGAATTTCAATTCCAACTGCAGCTTTACCAGGGATGGGAGCTTCGATCCTAACGCCAAAAGCGGCCAAATTAAGAGCAATATCGTCAGCAAGAGTGGTGATCTTGCTGATTTTCACTCCTGAAGCCGGCTGCAATTCGTAGCGAGTAACCGCCGGCCCACGGCTAATATCTATAATCTTAGTACTAACATTAAAGCTCTTTAACGTATCAACAAGCATTTTTCCGTTATGATTAAGTTCAGCTGTTATATCTCCGTTATCCGGTGTTTTTATGTCATCAAGAAGCTCTGCTGAAGGGAATTTGTAATCTTCAGGTGTTTCGAGTTGAACCAATTTTTCTTTTTCCAAGTTTTTTTCAAAAACTTGTTTTGATTCGGTTCCCTCCCCTTCTTTAATTTTTGAAAGAAATTTCTGAGTAACTTTTGAAATTTCCTCCGCATCTTCTTCATCAGAAAACTGAGCGGAAACGCTATCTGGTTCGTCACTTGCACTTTGCCTTTGTTGCCTTTCTTCGTCCTGAATTCCTTTATTTTTCTTTTTATCATGTTTTTTTTCAAGTTCGGCGTCCGTCAAGGAACCTTTTCGGATTTTATGCTCAGCAACCCTGTCGTCTATTTTTTGTTTTATAGCTTTAGCGGGTACTGAAAAAATTCTAAAAAATTCCATTAAAGTGGTACTTGTTAAAAACATTAAACATACGAAAAATAAAAGTATATTCGTTATTCTTGCTCCGACTGCTCCGAAAGCCCACACAAACGGTGCACCAATTAAAGCTCCGAACAATCCTGAATTTCTGTTAAGTTCGCCGGAGTTATATTGCTCAAAGATGTGCGCAAAAACATTAGTGCTAAGTTGCTTAACTTCAATACCGGAAAAAACATAAAAAAGCGAGCATGCTAACATGATTGCAGCCACTGATAACCAAATTTTAGATTTGACACCAGCCTTGGACTTTCCGGTGGCTTCCAAAACCGCGATAACACCAATTAATATCGGCCATAAAATACTGCTTGCACCAAACAGACTCAAAATAAAATTGTGCGCCAAACGCCACACGTTTTCTCCGCGAACAACCACCAAACAGAGCATAAATATTGCCACAGAAAAAAGCATTACCGGGATAAGCGGACTAGAAACAGTTTTTGATTTACAGTCTGAAGACTTTTTTTTACCTAATTTTTTATACATCGCGTTCATACACTCCAATTTACTTCTTTAAAATTTTTAAATCCTTAAATCGCCGATCCGGTGAATATATTAACCTCACAAATTTTTTCAATAATTCCTATAACTGTACAACATATACCTAAAACAACAGCATATATCACAAATATCATCATTTTGTCGGTTTTAAGGAGCCACCTAAAAAGTTTTATAGCCAAAAATCCAACAATCGCAGAAACTAACATTCCCGCTAAAATCGGTACCAAATTATCCTGTTCGATTATTCCGTCTTTCAAAACATCCTTTAGCTCTAGCGCAGCAGCGGCAATAATCGCCGGCATGCCGAGTATAAACGAATAATCAAGTGCGGTTTGCTTATTAACGCTTCGCATTAACCCGGCAGAAAGCGTGGACCCAGAACGAGATATTCCCGGAAATATCGCCGCAATAAGTTGAGCTATTCCGATATAAATTGCATCAATTATGCCAATTTTTTTCTTGCCATCAAAACATTTCAGCGGGTCTTCCGAATCGACTCTTCTAACAAAATGCATCTTGTATGAATTTTGTTTTTCTATGCCCATTTTCAACACAAAAGCCGTAGCTAGCAGTGCAATCCCTACCGGAATAACACTGCTAGATTCCGCAAACCCTTCAGCGACACCTTTGACGTTTGTACCGCTACCCGGGACAGGAGTAAAAAGCAACAACAACGGTAAAAGTCCAAAAAATAGCGCAACAACCATATTTTGTTCCGTATTTAATTCTCTAAATTTAAATTCTTTTTTTATCATCATTTTTATTATTTCAAAAAAAGCCAAAATCAGCTTCCAAATCGTTTTATAATAAACCGCAAAAACCGCTAAAAGAGTTCCAATATGCAGCATTACGTCAAAAAAAAGGTTATTTTCGTTTACTCCTAAAATATGCTGAGAAATCAGCAAGTGACCACTGCTGGAAACCGGCAAAAATTCTGTCAGCCCTTGTATTATTCCCTGCACAACAGCTTCAAAAAATGTCATTTTATGTACACCTCGTAATATTAAACAGGCATATTAAAAATATGCCTTCA
>CAZDOV010000077.1:0-4293 GCA_964507135.1 uncultured Eubacteriales bacterium
GGAAAACAACGCTTCTACTGTAAATCATATGCAGTTAAATGTGCAAATTGATCCTCTTAATCTCTGTGTGAAAGACGGGTCGTGCGCGACGAGAGTTTGTGTTCCGGTTGCATCCTGGGTTGGAGTTACATACTGTATATTTCCGTCAGCATCTTTGATCATTTCCACAAAGCTGCCATCCGGTCTTTCTATTATTCTGCCTTCCAACGAAGCAGTGGTTTCGTTCGTTGTTAGGACAATCGTCATTCCGCGGAAGTCATATTCGTCGCCGTATTGCGATTTTACAATTCCGGAATCCATCAAAGTACGGAAAAGTTCTTCGAGGGCTCTTCGTTCTTCTTTTGATGAATTTATCATCAATTTATCAAACTCGTCTATAAGGATCATACCTTGGTCGCCATATTTAGTAACATACGCACTCAGCGATTTCGGGAAATTATCGACAGTACCATCTTGATTTTTGTGTTCTGCGCTCAAAAGCAATTGGGCAGGCGTCGGTTTGCGTCCCCACATCGATAGTGCATCTTGTCCGCTGCGAAGAAGCTCATCAGCAGTAATAATGTATGGTTTGATTGTTGAAATGTTTTTTGCTAATATCGACGCCGCAAACGTTTTTCCTGTTCCAGAAGGTCCATTAAACACCAAAAGATTGACACCTGTTTTTGCCCAAATTCCCTCTTTCCATCGTTTACGAGCATTTTCTATTGTTGCTAGAAATTTTCTGATTTGTTTTTTGGCTTCTTTTTGTCCTTTGAGCAGTTCAAGATCTTTATCAAGATTTGCGAGTCGTTCTTCAGGAGTCAGATTCTTGTTTTCTTCGTATTCATAATCAGGTTCGTTGCCTCCTCCAAGCAGCCAATTTGGGACAATTTTTTCGACCAGCTTTCTCATCTCACTAAGATCTTTTGCCAAGCCTCCGCCCCAGCTTGTAATATCTTTCACTGTATTAAGAATACCTTTTACACCACTAACAGCTATGCCACCGGCGATTACACCTTTCACTGGTAGCAGGTCACTTATTTTACCTAATAGACCTTTGTTTGGTGTTTCTGCTTCTTCTTTTTTTAGTTGTCTTAATGTTTGGACTGCTTGTTGTCGTTGGGCTTTTTTTGAGCCGGGGTCTTCAAGGGTTTTTTGTGCTTGTCTTTCTCTTGTAAGCCGATCCACTTGCTTATTAAACCCCCATGATTTGTTCCTAGTTACGTAAGCGCCTCCTACAGCCAGTGTCGCCAATGCTGCGGCTATAAAAATTTTCCCTTTGTTACGCTTAGCTCCCTCGTAAAGACCTTTTAATTTTCGTGATAAAAACCCTCCAGCTCCCCCTTTTTCTTCTTTTTTCTCCTCCTCTTCTTCTTCTTTCTCTTTCTCTTGTTGCACTTTTTTCCGTAATAGGTGGCCGTCTATTACGGTAACAGCGTCGTACTCTTCGTCCTGATCTCTATCAGCAGATAGAGAAACAGCGGTTCGATAAGCATCAGACGCTGATGGCATCACCGTATTGCTACTGTGAGCTGAAACTGAAGTCAACGCAAGAAAAGAGGCTAAAGTGGCTGATGCAGCTTTGTTGAATTCACCTCTGCCACCCGAAACATTTTCCAATTCGTCAGGGCTCATCTCGTTAATATGCTTTAAATCTTCCATACACCCTGAAACGAGACAATTAAAAAACTCTACAAATTCTTCGTAGCTGTACCCGTCTTGGATAGTTAAACATATAACATACAATTCGTGCATGTCGTTAGAAAGTAAAATTCGTTCTAAAATTTGTTCATCATCGAATAATTTTTGCAAAAGAAGGCCCAAATTACGATTCTGTACCATCATATCATCTCTTTCTCGATTGATTTAGTTTGTTATAGCTCAAATATTTCACAAACAATGCAATAATTATAGCACGTTCCATAAATAAATAAATGCGCAAAATTTAAATTTTATATTTAGCATAAAAATTAGCACATAAAAGCGAATTTTATATCTATAATTTCAAATCAAATTTCTCATACAACTTTCCACAAATTCGCAAAACTCCTGTATTGATCTGTCTTTTTCAGCTTTAGAGCTCGCCTCAACCAACACATAAAATTTTATTTTTGGCTCCGTGCCAGAAGGCCTGATTATCAGCTTTGCGTCATTTTCTAAGCGTAACTCGATTATATTTGACCTCAAATTGCCGTCAAAATCCAAATAATCCAATGTATTTTCAACTTTATTGTTGCCAATAGATAAAACCTTCGCTTCTCTAAAAAACTCCATTATTTTTTGAATTTTCAAATTTGAAGATGGCCCTTTAAACTCGTAGCTAAGCGTTTTTTCTCCAAAGTATCCATATTTTGAATACATTTTTTCTAACACTTGCGCCAAATTTAATCCAAACGCGTGTTTGTAATAGGCTGCCATTTTGCAAACGAGAATTGCAGCCGAGACGGCATCTTTGTCTCTTACGTAACTTCCGCAAAGATACCCGTTACTTTCTTCAAATCCAAAAATATAGTCTTCTTCGCGACCGTTTTTTTCAAGTCCCATAATTTCACGAGCTATGTTTTTGAATCCAATCAAAACGTTTTTGACTTCGCAGCCATAGCTCTCGGAAATCTTATCAACCATCGTAGTGCTAACTATTGTTTTGCAAATAACGCCGTGCTTCGGTAGCAATTTTTTATCTGATCTGCATTTTAAAATATAATCCGTAAGCAAAGCGCCAATTTCATTACCACTTAAAAGGCGGTAATCATCTTCTTGCTTCACGCAAACCCCAAGCCTGTCCGAGTCCGGATCGGTTGCTAATATGATATCGGATCCACTTAATTTTGCAACTTTGATCGCTTCGCGAAATGCTTCGATCTTTTCCGGATTGGGATACGCGCATGTGGTAAAATTTCCGTCTGGCTCTTCTTGAACTTGTACGACAGAAACTTGTTCAAATCCAGACAATTTTAGTACTTTGCGTACGTATTTATTTCCTGCACCATTTAGGGGTGTATAAGTTATATTCAAATCTTCTGAAGTGGTTTGTAAAATTTTTTGAGATAGAATTTCTTTCAAATATGCGTCAGTCAAACTTTCATCGATGAGCTTTATTGTGCCGTTCTCAATCCCACGTTCATATTCAATGCGATTTACATCATCAAAAATATCAATACGGTTAATATAACCATATATTTCATTACTGATTATTTCATCTATTTGAGCTCCATCACTGCCATAACATTTGTATCCGTTATATTCTGCGGTATTGTGGCTTGCAGTTATCATTATTCCTGCCCGAGCACCGAGTTTTCTAATGCAGTAGGAAAGAAACGGCGTAGGCGCTAGCTCAGAGGTTAAATATACTTTGATATTATTAGCTGCCATAACTGATGCTGATTCCCGGGCAAAAAGTTTTGAATTTATGCGTGAATCGTAAGAAATTACGGTAATTAATTCTTTGTTTTCGAAATCCTTGTTTTTTGAATTCAAGTAATTCGCTAGCCCTTGTGTTGCTTTACGCACAGTATATATATTCATACGATTGCTTCCGGATTGCATAACTCCTCTGAGCCCTGCTGTTCCGAATTTAATATCTGAACCAAATCGATCTTCTATTTCTTGAAAATTGCCCTTGATAGACGCCAAATCTTCCAAAATTTCGTTTTCTTTTACTTTATTAAGCCATATATTGTAATTTCGTATCGCTAAGTCCATTTTTTTGAAATTCCTTTCGAGTTTTGGGTTTCAATGTGATTTTAACATAATGCGTCAATTTTTTCAAATTTTTAAAAAATAGAAAAAGCAAAAGTCAGATTTACATTTAAGTGTATTAATTCCCCAGATTTCTAGAGATTAATCATTTGTTTTGACATGCGCCGTTTTGGTGTATACTACGGCGTAACCGAGAATTAGCCAAAAAAAGCCTACCATGAAAGTCATATCGAAAAGAATTGCTTTTTCAAAAAGGCAATAACCACAGTATGCTACTAAAGCCGAAAATAACCGAATAAAAGTACTAAAATAGCTCTTATTTGTACTCTTAAAAAGGTGCTTACACACATCCAGCGCTACAACTAACGAAAAAATCCCGAAAATTGTGAAGCCTAAAATTCCGTAACACACAAGAATTGTTAAATAACCATTATGTAAATCCGAATGCACTAACCCATTTTTAAAATATTTTTTGCTGTAAAGTAGCAAATTTGCCCTGCCAATTCCAATTATAGGGTGGTGCTTAAACATCTCAATCCCTTGTTTAAACAGTGCGATTCTACCACCGCTCACTTCGTAATTTGCTCGCCCGATACTCATGTCAGGGTCGTCATC
>CAZDOV010000078.1:0-4290 GCA_964507135.1 uncultured Eubacteriales bacterium
TGCTCAGAAATCCTTTTATAACATCCACATTCTTCGTATCTCCGAACACTCTCTTGAAAACAACGTCGTTCGTAGCTGGAAAAATCTTGTTGTACATTTCTATCCCCCGATTCTTATCTTGTCTGCATTTTACCATAGATTACGCTTAAATACAAATTTAAAGCCAAAACATTTTTTGAGAAGGCGCTTCCCCATAAGGCGCGTGTTTGCTATAATAAAATTATGAATTTATCCCAGCACGGAGGAAAATTAAATTTTGAACAGTAGCATTGATTTTAATAACACTGAAACTAATAATGCGTTGAATCAAAAAAATCAATTTAGATATAATTTGCCTGAAAAATTGATTGCTCAAAGGCCGATCGAACCGCGAGATGCTTCTAGACTTATGGTTCTGAATAAACAGTCGGGCGAGATTTCTCACAAAATATTTTATGAAATAACAGACTTCTTAAACCCTGGCGACTGCCTAATCCTCAACGATTCAAAGGTTATACCTGCAAGACTTTTTGGAGAAAGCACTGAATCAGGCAAAGCGATCGAGTTTTTGCTTTTAAAACAGCTAGAAAAAGACGTATGGGAAACCTTGGTAAAACCTGGCAAAAAAGCAAAAATTGGTTCTGAATTCATTTTTTGTTGCAGAAATAATACCGGAAACAAAAAAGGCACCAGCCTAAAATGTAAGATTATCGATATCCTGCCCGGCGGAAGTAGAGCCATAAAATTCGAAAATGTGGCAGGATTTTTCGCCAAACTTGACGAAATTGGCCATATGCCCCTCCCACCTTACATAAAAGAAAAACTAAAAGACAACTCTCGTTATCAAACCGTTTATGCTAAAGATTTGGGCTCTGCGGCTGCCCCAACAGCGGGGTTACATTTTACCCCTGAGCTTTTGAAAAAAATTAAAAGCAAAGGAGTAAATATCGGTTCTATAACACTCCATGTTGGCCTTGGAACTTTCAGACCAGTTAAAGAAGACGATATTTCTAAACATAAAATGCACTCGGAATATTTTGTATTGCCATCAGAAACCGCTGAACTTATAAATACTACCAAAAAATGTGGGAAAAAAATAATCTCAGTAGGCACAACGAGCTGCCGAGCTTTGGAATCCGTATTTCAGAAATTGGGTAAAATCGACGCTTACGAAGGCAACACGGAAATTTTCATAAGGCCAGGATATAAATTTGGCGTAATAGACGGCTTGATTACAAATTTTCATCTCCCCGAAAGCACATTAATAATGTTAGTCTCTGCCTTTGCGGGATATGAAACCACTATGAATGCATATCACACCGCTGTAGAAGAAAATTATAGATTCTTCAGCTTTGGTGATGCGATGTTTATTTACTAAAACGTGATAAGGCCGCAAAAAATCTAATCTATTCCTTCAAAATAGTTTCAAGAATGAGCTCTGTTAAACACAAAGCTCATTCTTTTGCGATGATAATATCATCTGCCATTTTCTCGTATTGGCTCATCTATCAATCTGGACGAGTTTATATCATGTTCAAGAATATTGGATACATCAGCATCTCTTTTATGTGTCAATGACTTTTTCGCATCTATCAATTCGGACAAATTTACATCTTGATAAGGAACGTAAGGAACATCAAGTACATTAACATCTTTTTCATTTGTCGATGATTCTGGTGCATCTATCAATTCGAACGAATTTGTATCTTGATCATAAACAACAGATATATTAAATGTTGTGGCAAGATTGTTTTCTGTCAGTGACACCTTGTGCTTAGAACGATAATCAACCAGCTTACCGCGCAGAGCAATTAAGTAGTCATTAACGCCACGAACACCTTTATTGCAACGTTCAGCTGCATCACCAATAGATTCCACTAATTCGTCTGTGATATTAATATTAATGTTATAATTGTCGCGATACTCTTCAACCAGTTCTTCCAACTGTGGTCTGAGAACGGTCTGATATCCCTCGCTGGTAAAGCGACCAAATTCTATTGGGTAGAAACGATTTACCAAAGATTTATCACGTTCGATTTTGGTCCTCGAAGCTGCTTCTTCTGGAGTAAGCTCTACAGGAGGTAAGCCCCAACATTCTCTCGTTTCATTTGTAATAAGTATGAATACTGTTCTTGAAACATCGATGTAGAAGTAATTTACGCCGTTGCGAACCAATAACTTACCGGTATCACGAGCATCGCGCAAACGCTCTACAATAGTGTCATCTGGGTCAGACTTATGCATTTTATCTACTTCATCAAGCACTATAACAACTCTATTATTCAAAGTAAGTTGTCTAACTATTTCTGAATTTACGTTAAACAGCTGATCCGCCGGGGATAATACATCGGTGGTGTCAGAAGCGTTTTTAGAAGACGACTGTGAAGTCTGACTACTTGTAATTGCAGTTGAAGTAACGAACTGCCACGGCTGCATATCTTTATGGAACAATGCTAGTGAAAGGCAGCGCGCCGCAAGAGTCTTACCAATACCAGAATCCCCCATAAAGACCATGGTACAGGCGCAATCGCCCCCTTTGCCAGTTCTATCACTTTCACGCCACAAATCAGCCATACCGCTTATAATTTCAACAATTCTATCAATAGCTCTATCTTGACACATAATATTGGCTTTTAGATATTTACTTAGCAATTCCCTTAATTTCACCGGGTCTTGTTCCAAAGTCAGTCTGTTATATATAAGTCTATTGTAACATACTAACGCGAATTGGCGTAAGGCGCCATAACCTTGTTTAATCAAATTTGAAAGATTCTGCAGGGCACCTGAAGAGTAGAAAAGTGAACAAGCAGCTACCAGCAGAGGCGCGTAACGTTTCATTCTATCCATTGTAATAGCATTTGCTGTACTGTTCGCATGCTGAGCGTATGCTTGCACCACGCCGTACATTTGTGATGTTGCAGGCGTAGTTGCAAACGTTGTAGTGTCGCCAGTAGATAGCTGCTTCACATATTGACCGAAACAGCTGTTAACTGTTTCGCAAAATTCTTTAGATTTTATCAAAGGTTCAACATAGCTTAAAGAAATATTAGAATCAGAAAAACCGTTAAGCTCTAAAATTTTCTTCCAATAAATTGTCTGTAAAGTTGTGATAACTGCCAAATCCTCGTCCGATGGCACGACGTTTTCGAGTTGTCTACCGAATCCCCCCGTGAACCCACTCATAAATCCGTCAGTGCTGGAAGAGGCTGGTACATAATAAGTGTTTTTAGAAATATTATTTACCCACCAGTTTTTGCCGGTGTCGTTTGCCTTCCAGGCCTTTTTAAATTTTTCCTCGTCATCCAAGAAGTCTTTTAACTTGGTAACATCTTTAAGTGGGGTAAACCTGCGTCTTTCAGCTAGCTCTAACCGTTTGTTGGCCTCTCTTAAACTGGATTGCGCCTCAGCGACACGTAGTTTGTGCATTTTGCGGCCGATATAGTTGTCAATCCCTTCGAACATACCTTGCGAGTCCGCGTTTTTTTTCGTAGATTTCGTCGATTTGTCCTTAGATCCCGCGTCTTCGTCCTTAGATTCCGCGTCTTTGGGGATAAAAGATTCGCAGAACAATTTGGCACTTCGTATGTCTGTCTCTAAACCTCGGCACATGAGGTCGTAATCGTCATTAGTTTTAAAATAGGGATTCTTACGTATCTCTTCTATTATTTCGTCGACGTCCCATGGGTGCGGGATTACATAGTGTTTACGTTTGCCAAGTCCAATAACAGTGGCCGATGGTGCTGAAAAAGGTGTGTCGTATTTCGCAGGCAAGCAGCCGCATATAGACGTTAAAGCCAAAGTATAAGCAGTCAATCTGGTGGTCAATCTGTTTGCCCCGCCGGCCACCTTTTCCAAGGACTCATCAAGTTCAGTCGCACCACACTCTTCTGGGAAAGCAGCCATTAAAATACATTGTGCTGCTTGCCGAAATTCTTCTCGATTAAACTTACCTTTTGAATTTTTCTTACAGAATTCAAAAATCTCATCATTTTTAAGATTTAAAAATTCATTCCTCAGTTTATCATCCATCACAACAATTTTAAGACTATTCTTTGCATTGTTAATGCTCAATTTTAAACACTCCTTGTTTGATTTATAATTTTAAAATTTCTATCAACAATAGCCATTGTAACACAATAGTTGTTATAAGTCAATACACTCTTCACAATTTATATTTTAAAACGGATAACGGCACCGAATTCACAAAAATGCTTAACCACACCGAAAATCCGACGCCCACACTGTTTGAGCGCGTTCTCAAACAGTGTGGCATAAGGCATAAACTTATCAAACCGTACACACCAAGACATA
>CAZDOV010000079.1:0-890 GCA_964507135.1 uncultured Eubacteriales bacterium
TCTTTTCCTCATTGCTTTATCTGAACCGTTAACCTTATCAACCGCTTGAGCCTCCCATGCAGTTAGAACTTCGGGGGATACTCTGTGGCAACAGGCTTGCAAGGCGTCCTGAGTACTCTGATCACCCACGATTACAAACAATATGTAGCGTGACTTGGATAATTCCGGTACAATTTTCTCCCAGTCAAAATAACCTAATCCTATGTAGCCGGTATCGTCTACATCAGAAAATTGAAAATGCTTAAGTGCTGTATTAACTGGATCTCTGTCCCCTGCCACTATAAGTCCAACCCCAGCATCTCCAGCGTCGAACTTAAATCCAGGACACACAAAGACGATGGTTTTCACTTTCTTTTCACTCGAGCCGATGGCTGCCTTAGGCAATTTGCTAAAAACATCTTCAGGGGTTTCACAACCGCGCGCATCAACGTGGTTGGAATGCCTTTTTAACCGTAACACAACTTCTTCTTTTTTAGTTTTTAAAAAATCAGCTTTTTTTTGGGCTTTCTTTGCAGCTTTTTCTTTGGCTTTCTTTGCAGCGTTTTCTTCAGCTGCTTTTTTGGCTTTCTCTGCAGCTGCTTTTTTAGCTTTCTCTGCAGCTGCTTTTTTAGCTTTCTCTTCGTCTGCTTTTTTTCTTTTTTCCCTGACGGCTTTACTTTTTTCGGCTTGCTCTTTAGCTTCTTTTTTGGCTTTCTCTTCAGCTTCTTTTTTGGCTTTTTCTTCAGCTTCTTTCCTTTTTTGTTCTTCAGCTTCTTGTTTGGCTTTCTCTTCAGCTTCACGGGCTACCAGCACCGCGTTCACAACATACGCAACCCTATCGGGGTCGATAGTAGTCCCGACTATTGGTTCAACGCCAAAGAGTTCCCTGAAAAAATCTGCTGTTACATGCG
>CAZDOV010000079.1:900-4288 GCA_964507135.1 uncultured Eubacteriales bacterium
TCGGCCGGTAAATTCGGAAACATCTCTCCGCCTCTTAATGGATGATGCCTTGATGGTTCTGCCGCCATCGGTGTTTTTCACACAAATTTGCAACGCGAGTTGGTCGGTCGTACCTCTGCCCTCACTGTTGGCAACAGTGTTATCTATTGTCACAATTATACATTTTTCACTTCCGCCAAAGGAATCAAGATTTGCCAGTATGTTGAAAAAGTGTCGAGCATGTGTATGGATACTTCTTGCAAGCTCCGCAGGTGTGGATCCAAAATACACGGTATCGCAATTATCGACACCTTGCCACGGTTTTACCGCGTTTGCTGAGCCTAAAATCGGACTGCTAGCTATGATAAGTGCAGTTAAACATGCTGCCACACTTTTTCTAAGATTCATTGTTCCGCCAGCAACATTAGCCAGGTCTTTTTCATTAAGTGTTTTCGCGATAGTGTTTCTCAATTCTCCCATACTAATTTCTTTAAGTAGTTTAACGATATTTTTTCCCATAAATCAAAATTCTCCTATTATTAAAATTTGTGTATCGCTAAAATTATTTTACACTTAAGCTACGTAATTGTCAATATTTTTTGTATCAAAGCTGACAACAGCATTTACTTTTTATAAGCAATTGGGTATGATAAGGTTATTAATATGAAAGAATTACGAACGAAATTAACAGAGGTAACGGATCCACGGCGAGTCAGCTACGGAAATATCCGTCATAAATTTGGATGATATTATGATTATCGGGCTGTACACAATCATCTGCGGCGGCGAAGATTACAACAATATGAAAGCATTTGGCTACGAACGCGAGGAATGGTTGCGCGGTTTCCCAGAGCTGCCCAATGGAATTACGGACAGCGATACGTTCCGGCGGCTGTTTGAACGCCTTGAACCAACGGAATTGTCGGCGTGTCTGTACGATTGTTTAGATATGATGCGGGAGGAACGCTGCGTGGTGGCGGTGGACGGAAAAACGATCCGTGGAAACGGAAATGCAACACATAAAGCGTATCACGTGGTCAGTGCCTTCGTTGCCGAAAATCAAATCACGCTCGGCGAAGTAGTTGTTGTGGAGGAAAAAAGTAACGAAATCACTGCAATTCCCGCGCTTCTTGCCCTGATTGTCGTTGTCGTGGCCTCAGGATTAATAATTTTTCTGCTACTTAATTTGTCATTGCGGTTATTTTTAGATTGTGATACAATGTATGTATAAGTTTTAGAAATAAAATTGCAATAATATTCCACAAATCACTGCAATTTGGGTGATTTGTGGTTTTTTAGAAAAAGGTGGTTTTTTGGAATGATTTATATAAAAAAAATTGAAATAAATGCAAATTTTAAATCCAATGTGGAAAGCTATGTATCAAAACTTGATATCATAAACTCTTTAAAAGAAGTAACATTTACTAAACCAATAACTTTTTTTGTTGGTGAAAATGGTGCGGGTAAATCAACCTTTTTAGAAGCTATTGCATTAGCTTTAGGTTTCAATGCTGAAGGGGGTAGTAAAAACTTTACTTTTTCTACCTATAACACTTTTTCCAATTTATACAAACAACTAAAAATAATAAAATCTCCGTTTCGCCCACGTGATGGTTATTTTTTAAGGGCAGAGTCTTTTTATAATGTGGCAACTAATATTGAAGAAATGGATAGTATAAAATGCAATGCTCCTCCTGTGAAATTGGCTTACGGTGGGAAGTGCTTACACAATATATCCCATGGCGAAAGTATACTAACACTTATTTTGGAAAGATTTATGGGTAATGGTTTATACATCCTTGATGAACCGGAAACGGCTTTGTCCCCGACAAATCAGCTTTCAATACTTGATCGAATTAATAATTTGGCTACAAAAAGAAATTCTCAATTTATAATTGTTACTCATTCTCCAATTTTAATGACCTGTCCTAACTCCGAAATTCTTTTATTTAATAAAAGCGGTGTTAATAAGGTAAACTATTTTGAAACAGAACACTATACTTTAACTCAGCACTTTTTAAACGCTCCAGAAAAATTTATTTCTGAAATGCTTTAGTACAGGTATAAAGGAGGCAATGATTATAAAATGCAAACATTAAAACAAAACTCGGCACATTTCGAGTTTTATTATTGGAGTGAAAGAGATTTAAATGCGATAACTGAACTGATAGAACTGTTAAAAAACAGGTATTATCATCTATCGAGTAGGTTAAAATGTTCATTAAATGATAAAATAATAGTAAAAGTTTATTCTGAGCTTGATATGCTCCATAAAACATTTGGAATTGTAAATGCTTCTGAGTGGATAGTAGGGAGAACACAAAATAACTGTACAGAATGTTTATCGCCACTTGCTTCACACAGTATTTATAATTCCGAAGATATAAAAAAGGTATATATTCATGAACTTGCGCATTTATTTGTTAATACAAATTTTAAAAATATATTGCCCGTTCTTTCCGAAGGTATGGCTACATACGAAGCAAATCAGAATTATTTAGGAAATGCTTTCAATTGTATATTAGATGAGTCAAAAGGTAATTACTTAAAATTCGATCAGTTTTGTTCTTTAAAGAGTAATGATAAACTTTTGTACGCATATGCGTACAATTTTACTTTCGGGCAAAGCCGTATCCACAGGACCTACGCGAGCGTGCATCCCGTTTTTTTGCATGATACAACCTTCCGCCGCGAGTTAAATAATTCCAGTAAGCTATAAACATGCCGTTACCGCTATCGTGATTAAAAAACGTATAATTACAACATTCATCTAAAAAATATTGTTCGAACTCATGCATCTGTAATTGAAAATCTATTTGTCTTATTTCACAATTGTCTAAAACCGGCATATCATAATGCTCAGGGTCAATGGCTCGCATTCCGTTTATAACACCTGTTACGTTCTCAATAGTAAAAAAAACATCCTTCTTTTTTAAATCAAATAATTCAAATATAGAATTGCTCTTTTTTATTTGCTTTACAATCTCAGGTCTATTTATTTCGTTTACTTGATTAATACGAAATACTTTGAAGGTTGTGTTATATATATATAACTTTTTGCCCATATTTTCGCTTTCATCTTTGTACACACATTTAAATTTAAATGTAGAATCATCGATTTTTTCATAGAATTTTTTGGCGGATTCGGGATAATTCTCCCAATTTTCCACATGATCTAAATGTGTTTTTATCATTTCAAATTTTTTTGGGTGCGTAAGCGAACTATGGTCTATTACGCCAGTTGTTTGTCCGAATTCATCCTTTCCATAGTATGGGGCATCTTTATCAAAAAAACGTTTTAAAAATTTAATCGCATCAGTACCCGGTGTTTCTAATACAAGTATGTCAACATCTAATGATATTTCTTTATATTCTGAGGATGTTACATCTGCCGTAGCTTGTTTCAACT
>CAZDOV010000080.1:0-4158 GCA_964507135.1 uncultured Eubacteriales bacterium
ATATCAAATTTTGTAGAATAATTTGTTTTTAAAAAGTTGCTCTTTTTAGGGCAACTTTTTGAGCTTTTCTTCCGATATATAGGAGAACAAATTTATAAGGAGGAAGAACATTGACGATAGAGAATTTTAATTACAGGACAAATGATATGTTTTTGAGAAATCAATTTGAGGAAAAGGGAAAATATGGTATACCCAAAATCCCCAAATTTGATTTTAAAAATGAAGATTTGGCAAATCTTAGATTAATAGGTTTCGATGTGGCCAAATCTGGGAAAGATGAGCACTTTAGCCGAATGGTGCATTTCTTTCTTTATGATTATAAATTTGAATGTATTTGGGAAAAGCCTTATAAATATATTGATGTTTTAAAAAAATACAAAGCTGTTTTAACACCTGATTTTAGCATGTATATCGAAATGGCAAAATTGGCGCTAACGGCAGAGCAATAAAAGAAAGACATTTTAGCGACCATGATCGTCCATGGGCTCACTCTAACCCACATGATCATTTTATAAACTGGGATAACAAACAAGGATTTCCGAAACCGGGATCGCCAATCAATTATCCTGATGAAGTTCCTGAATTTAAAAGTTTTAAGGAGATAAAAAACATGAATAATGATAAGAAAATAACATACAAAGTAATACAGGTTGATCCGGAAAATTATAGGTTTAAGACTATAAGTGATTTTAAATGGGCTATGGAATATAACAGTGAGGTTACGTTCGAATGGAACAGAAAAGATTATTCCATAACTCATCCTGATGGAGTTATAAGTATTTGCGAATCGTTTAAACGCGAAACGGAAAAATGTTACGATAGCCCTGATGAAGCATTGGAATACGTGATTGATGGACAAAAACTAAGAGAAATAATTACTAAAGTAAAAGTTTGGAGTAGGACAATATAGGGCCCGTGATAGGGCCGCAATAAAGCCTTTCAGAAACAATAGTGCTTCTAAAAGGCGCGTTATAGAATCTGAAACGAGATTAATTTTGCTTAAGTTTTGTTCCGTTTGAAAGTCGGAACAATTTTTGTGAGCATATTTTCAATATCAAGTTCGGTGCCGCTATTGCAAATTTCGTTTAAAGCATTGAGATTTTCTTTGAATTCTTCAATATTAATGTCAATAGGATGGCCAATATATACCTTTTTGCTTTTTGTTTTTTGGATTCCTTCTTCGTCCATCAAAAGCTCTTCGTAGAGTTTTTCTCCGGGTCTGAGACCGGTGTATTCAATTTTTATGTCTTCGCCGGGGATAAATCCGGAAAGGCGTATTAAATTTTCAGCAAGGTCTTTTATTTTAACCGGATCGCCCATATCAAGAACAAAAATCTCGCCACCTTTAGCTAGTCCTCCTGCAGTCATAACAAGCGAAACAGCTTCCGGAATAGTCATGAAATACCGAATTATATCCGGGTGAGTTACTGTTATCGGCCCCATTTTTTTAATTTGTTCTTCAAACAGCGGAATAACCGATCCGTTTGAGCCCAAAACGTTGCCGAATCTTACGGCGACAAATTCGGTTTGGCTTTCGCGATTTTTGGTTTGAATAAGCATTTCGCAAACTCGTTTTGTTGCGCCCATAATATTTGTGGGATTAACAGCTTTGTCAGTTGAAATCTGAACAAACTTTTTTATGCCGTACTTATCAGCGCAATCAAGGAGGTTTATCGTGCCATAAATATTATTTTTCACGGCTTCTTCAGGGTTATTTTCCATTAACGGAACATGTTTGTGTGCTGCTGCGTGGAACACTACGTCGATATTTTCTTTTGAAAAAATATCCTCGAGTTCTTTTTTATCGCAAATTGTGGCAATCTCAACAGATAAATTAAGTTTGCTACCATATCTCATTTTGAGCTCTTGCTGAATTTCATATGCGCTATTTTCATAAATATCGAGTACAATGAGCTTTTTTGGCGCGAGGCTCGCTATTTGCCTGCAAAGTTCCGACCCAATCGAGCCTCCACCGCCAGTTACTAAAATGGTTTTGCCTATGAGGTATCCGCCATAACGATGCTTGTCAAACACCACCGGTTCTCTACCCAAAAGATCTTCAACACGAATTTTTCTTATTGCGGATTCCACCGAAACACCGGAAATCGCAATGTCATATACATTTGGGATAATCCTAAGTTCAAGGTTCGTTTTAGCACAAATATCTAAGATTCTTCGTCTCTGAGCAGTTGAAATAGAGACGATTGCAAACAGTATAACCTCAATATTAAATTTCTCGCAAATTTCCGGAATTTTTTCTGTATTTCCTACAATTTTAACGCCCATCATACTGCGCCCAATTTTTTCGCTGTCATCGTCAACAATTGCTACCGGGAAGTATTCACCCGGGTGCTTTGCTATTTCCCGAAGAAGAAATGCAGTGGAATCCCCGCCACCTATGATTAAAAGTCTTTTTTTGCCTTCAAAATCCTCCGTCGATACGTTTTCCAGTAGTTTGTTAAGCCGGTACACAACTCGAAACATTAGCACGGAAAAAACCGAGGTTATTAAAAACAGAAAGTTCATTCGCATGCTCATTTTCATGCCGCACAGGACAGTAAAAATAAAAAACAAAAGATTCGCACTTGTCGTAGCAATCCCGACGTAAAAGAAATCCTCTGCATCGGCATAACGCCAAATTTTGTTGTAAAGTTTAAACGATAGAAATGTTGTGAAGAAGCATATGTTAACCATTAAGATATACGTCAAAAAAGTCTTATCGAAATCAATCACAGACAAACTGTTGCGATTAATCGCAAACGAAATATAAAACGAAATATTCCACGTCAAAAAATCGCAAAAAAGCAGTGCGTATTTTCTGTATTTTTTTATAAATCGCCATATTGCATTCTTTAATTCTCCCATATCACAAGTCCTTTTAATTCTAGCACTTGGCTTCTAATTTGAAGCATTCAAAAATGCCAGATATTCGCTAATTTTATTTCACTTTTTGAACAACACCAAAGAGCGGTGTGACTTATTATATCAAATTCATGAAATAAAACAACTTTTCTTGTTTGTCTTATCTGTAATGTGCCTACAAAATTGAGTTTTACAGTCCTCATCTCGAAATTTATGGCGATGTTTTTGGTTCGCAATTTTTGTTTAGAGGTTGTACCCAATCTTGTTTGTTATTTCGTCGTTTACTTTTTTTTCGGTTGTTTTGATGGCTGCGAGCGTGTTGTTTTCCTCTAAATGTTCACATATCAGCTTGTATCTTTTTACCGCTGCGTTGAAGTCCGTTTTTAATTGTGTTAGAGCGTCGCTGAACCCATGTTCTTTGGTTGTTTTGGCGAGTTCATCATATATTTTTTGGCAAAGGTTTGTGATATCTTTTTCAATAGCTTTAGGAACTTTTTCTTTAGCGATCTCTAAAGCTTTGTTATAAACTTGTGCTACAGCAGGGTTGATTGTTGGGTTTTGTAATATAGTAGAGTTGGATATGCTCCACTTTCTAACTCCGTCCCATATAGTAATTAGCTTAGCAGGGTCTTGTTCTTGGCCAAATCCTTTTGTGAGTTTACTTAACTCCATCAATTTAGTTTTTTCTTTGCTAAATTGTTTCTTTTTTTGCTCAAAAGCGTCCTTTATTTTTTGTTTGCACGTGCGGCAAAACTTTTCGTATTTTTTAAATAATTCTAAGCATTTGTCAGGTGAGTATGCCTGTTGGTTCTCTGAAGTTTTTGTGCGTACTGCGTTTTCTAATAGGCTTGATTCGTATGTGAAGGCATCTTCCAACGTTTGTCTTTCAGTGTTGTAATAGTCATCGTTTTCTAATGTGGTGCATTTGTAGTTCCATATCCCGTACAAAAAAGCTGATTCTCGAGACATTTCTTCAAACGGTTTTTCAACAGTATAGCCTTTGAAAAGTTCACCTCCAGACTTCAGCGCGCGAGGCGCTTTGGATAGCTCGGTTTCCACGCCTTTGTAAAATACAGCTTCTTCTTGCATTTTTTTGAATTCGGCTTCTGCGAGCCCCAAATAGTCGTTCATAGACTCAATTTTCTTTGGTATGTCCCTGGTTTTTGGCGCGGTAAATTTTCTTTTAAGGTTATTTTTAAAGTCATTAAAAAACGTTCCCATAAGTAACTCCACCTTTTCTAAAAAAAATTAAAATACAAACCGATTTCTCGATTTGTATCAATTATATATATATAT
>CAZDOV010000081.1:0-4136 GCA_964507135.1 uncultured Eubacteriales bacterium
TTTTCGGCATGAATCGAAGCAATTATCTTCACTCCGCAGTGACAGCATCTGCTTATCATTTGCACATCCTCTTCTGCTCCAATTTCATCGCAAACAATTACGTCCGGAGAAAGGCACCGTATCGCTCTTGCTATTCCTTCGGACTTAGGAAACTCACTCAGAACATCGCTGAGGCCTACATCGAATTGTAGGGCGCCTTGGTTTATACCGGAAATCTCGCACCGCTCGTCGATGATAACAACCTTTAAAAACGGTTTTGGATATTTGCAAAGAGAAATATTTTTGGCCAAATTTCTCAGTACGCTGGTTTTACCGCATCCAGGGGGGCCAATTATGAGCGTATTTTTAACTGAACTTTTGAATATTTCAAATATTTCGGAATAAATTTCAGGGAATTCTCTGGCTATTCTAATATTCAGTGCAGTAACGTTTTTTATGTTTATAATTTTCCCATTTTGCATCACAGCTGCTCCGCAAATTCCAACTCTATGACCGCCTTTTGTAGTGATAAATCCATTTAAAATCTGATTTTGAAAACTATAAACTGAATAATCGCAAAGCAAATGAAATGATTTTTCTATTTCTAGTGAAGTTACTATTACGTTCTCAGGCGAGTTAATGTCTGGGGTTATATTGCCGAAATTTTGCAGAAAAAAAGTGTTTTTCGCGCAAATAATTGCTACGCTTTGATAGGAACGCAATCGAATTTCTTGAGCGCTCAGTTTTATACTCTGAGGGATTTGGGAAAGAGCCTGACGTACTCTTGGTTCCACAAAAAATATTGCAGTCTCAAAAAAGTCTGTGATTTTTGATTGTTCTTTGCTGTTTATCATTCTTGTCCTCTCCTTGTTTTTAAATAAATATGGACAAAGTCAAATCAGTAGAACAAAATATTTTATACACACAAAATCTCAAGTATAGTATTGATTTATATAAAAAAATAATATATTATCTAATCCAGAATAAATAATACAGATGTCACAAATATACCTGCGAAAAGATCGCTAAATATAGCGTTTGGAGATGGTTTTTTGAAAAAAAATGTCAAAATCACGTCAGCACTACTGTGTGCAAGCTTGTCGCTCTTTGCCGGTGGATGCGGAAAAAGCGAAGATGAGCCTACTACTTCTGCCGCTTTGAACAAAAATTATGATATATGCATATATAACACCGACCGAGATAACGAAGAAAAATTCCGAGCTATGTGCGATGAATACACAGACAGAACTGGAGTAATAATCAAAACCATCACTCCAGATGAAGAAAACGATTCAGTCGAAAATTTGGAATCGTATTTGAGTAGTGACAATTCTCCGGACATATTCACAGTTAACGATATTCAAGAACTCGAGAAGTGGAAATCCACTGGATATATCTGGGATTTCAGTAATGCAACTGAAGAAAATTTTAAAAAAGTTGCTAACAGCATTCCCGATTATCTACGCCTTAGCTCGAATACGGCAGATAATTTTGGAATACCGTGCACAACAGAAGCTTTCGGATATATAGTAGACCCCAAGATGATAGCTTCGCTTTTTGGTGGAGACAAGTATAGAACCGTTATTTTTGACTTGCAAGAATGCTCCTATGACGAATTTGAGGATATGATAATTGCTTTAAAGTCATATATAACAAATAATTCGCTCGGTACGTTTACTCTTAACGATCATGAATACAGCTTTACCTCAGATAGAGGGGAATTAAGCAAAAATTTGAACGGAGCATTTGCCTTTGCCGCAGGAATACCGAAAAATTCCGGAAAGTACCTTGCTAATATTCCTCTTTCGATGGTTTTTGATTGTGCTGCTGCAGCTAATATTGCAACTGAAACTGATGTAGCTAAGCTAGAAAGCCCCTTTTTAGCTTTTGCAAGAACTTTAGATCTTATAACTTTAAACGTTGCAGGATCCAAGGGATCGTTGGGGAGAGGATCAGAGCTCGTAAGCACCTCAAAAAATAGTACTGCTCAAGCTTTCAAAAATTTTGTAAGCGGTAAAGCGCTATTTTTACTTGCTTCAACAGAAAATTATAAAAATCTTGAAACATTCGACTCTTTGGTCGCCAAGAGATGTATTTTTATCCCAATAAAAATGCCGTTAGATGATATAGAAATCAGGCGGGACGACGCTGTTTCAAATAGTATCAACCGTAATATTAGCGTTTACTGTCCACGATATTACTGCATTAATGCAAAATCAACAGAAATCGAACGAAAAGCAGCGCAGGAGTTTTTAACTTGGATGAACAATTCAGACTTAGCAGCTAAGTACGTCGTTTCAGAATTTGGTTATGTCCCTTATGATATTGATGATAGCAGCGTTATTGACAGTTCATTATCTCGTTCTATGCTTGAATATATCTCAAAAAACAGAGTTTTATCGACGGTTTCTCTCGGCGCGCCTGAAGATTGGTGCGAAGAAACACTGGGGAAATATTTAATCGAACAGTTGTTTACCAAAGCATCTTGGAATGACAACGACTATCAAAAAATTGCAGACTACGCAATGAAAAAATGGAAAGAATTAAAAGATTTAAGCCAAGAGTAGGGGTGCGAAATATGGAAGTTATCGATACATCGTTTTTAGATTCTGCGAATCCCGTATGGAGCGTAAAATTTTTAAAAAAGCTGTTTAAGTATATCGACGATGTAAAGGATTACTATGCAGATGAAACGTCAGGAAGAACGTTCAAAGTATTCGAATCAGCATTAAATGAGGCAATTAGCAGTTTTCTCCTCGAAATAAAAGGAATAGATTTAATCATAAATTGCCGAACCAAATGTGATGGCGACTCAAATTTTGGTGGGAGTATGTGCGCTAAATTCGCAAAAAAAATGAGCACCATATGCAACAAATGTATTGAAGCTTCGGGATCTCTGCCTAATATTAGGCACGACATACGAAAAATAGGCATCAAAGCGAAAAATGACTGCGCTATTGCTAATAAATTTGAATCCGATACAAAAAACGCATATCTCTCAACAGGCGAGGACCAGACCAAGCAGATATTCAAAGCCAGTGGCTATTTTAATAATAACTATCCAATTAATTCAATTAGCGATTTAAAAAATTACAAACGTGGCGGAGGATTATTTTGCGTTATACCGGACTGATGCCGCTTGATATTGATTATGTTATAAATATGTTTAGCTTTTCGGCTGTGTATGGCAGCTTTTAGCTCAGCCGCAAAAATGAACCTGCGAAAGAACCTGCAAATAGTGCCAAAGCCTCCTATGATTTTGTATTTTATCATAGAAGGCTTTTGTGTCAGCTATTTTCATAGGTTTTTTATCACGTTGTAAACAGCGTGCTTTAAAGGAGAATTTGCCATCTTTTTTTCCATTTGTTTGATTAAGTTGGGAATTTTTTTGATTTTTTCAATGTGGTTCTTGTGGGTTATAGTGGGTGTTTTGTGGGATTTTTGTTTTAATTTTGCTATCGTGTTGTCTAAGTTCTTGATGTTTGTATATGCTGCGTCAACTCCTTGTTCATCATCACGGGAGTGTCCGTATGTTAAATACCGTTTTCGCCAACAATCAAATAAGAATAGTGTAGTCATTATTAGATTAAGACCGTGAGCAGAGTAACCGTATGTTTTCGGGTCACAATAGGTGGTTGCTAGTTGCTGGGCATTTTTGGTGGGCTCGGTGTCATAGTTATGTGTTTGTTTTATATAGTCTAATAAGGCTTGTAGCCCTGGTACGTTGTCAATTTTATATGCTTTTCGGATAGCTCTTGCTGCATAGTCGTGTTTGGAATAGCTTCGTTCGTGCGAGGGCGATTTACCGGTTTTGAGGTCTTTGATTATAGCTTCAAGAATTTCACCAATAGTTGATTCTTTTTTAAAGAAACCATGGTGTTTTGCCACAATGGCTGTACGGTGTTTCAGTGTGTCCTTTTCGTTCTGTTTTAGTTGGTCTTTCGAGTTGACGTAGGGCGCTAAGCGGGATTTTATATTTTTAATGCTTATTTCCACGACGTCTTTCGATTGTATTACTAAAGGTTTGCCGCTGTTCTTGGTTTGAAACTTTAATGCAAGAATTAAATATGGCAATTGTTTTATATGGGTGGGATTGTGGTCAGAACCAGAAGTAACTTTATCATATAGTGCAGTGAAGTCCTTGTACGATATTTTTT
>CAZDOV010000082.1:0-4090 GCA_964507135.1 uncultured Eubacteriales bacterium
CCATGGGATCATTGAGTTCAGAATATGCATTTGCGAGTTCTCGCCCAGTTGCGAATAACTCAAACCTTTCAACCAAATGTTTTTGGCCAGGCTTTCTTTTTGTTAGCGGAGAAATTTCTACTGGGTAATCGTAGATAAATGTCGGTTGAATGAGGTTTTCTTCCACTTTTTCTTCAAACACTTTGTTTAGTATTTCTCCCCAAGTATCAGACGATTTTGTTTCAATTTGCAGTTGTTTGGCGATACGGTGTGACTTTGCATCATCACCGACAAATTCCGAGAAATCCACACCGGCATATTTTTTTACAGCATCAACCATCGTTAAACGTTCAAAAGGTTTAGAAAGGTCGATCTTTATTGCCTGATATTCGATAACTTCCGTGCCGCATGCTTCGCGTGCACATCTGCGGATTAAATCTTCCGCTATTGTCATCATTTTTTGGTAGTCAGCGTATGCTTCGTATAGCTCTATACTTGTGAATTCTGGGTTATGCTTGGTATCCATTCCTTCATTACGAAATAAACGCCCAAGCTCATAAACTTTTTCCATACCACCGACGATAAGTCGCTTTAGATAAAGCTCTGGGGCAATTCTTAAATACAAGTCGAGATCTAAAGTATTGTGATGAGTTACGAACGGCCTAGCTGCCGCACCACCAGCTATAACATTGAGGACTGGAGTTTCAACTTCGATATATCCGAGATTGTCAAGATAATTCCTAATGGTGCGAATAATCTTGCTCCGCTTCACAAATGTGTTTTTCGTTTCAGGGGAAGAGATTAGGTCTAAATAACGTTGCCTGTAGCGAGTATCTATATCTTTTAAGCCATGAAATTTTTCAGGTAATGGCAAAAACGATTTTGAAAGCAAAGTGATTTCTCTCGCATGGACTGAAATTTCTCCTCGGCGAGTCTTAAAAACATAGCCCTTTATACCAACTATATCACCAATATCCCAAAGATCCATTTCAGCGTATTTGTCAGCTCCTACTTCATCAAGTTTGATGTAAGCCTGAATTTTTCCGCTAGAATCCAAAATATCCATGAAAGATGCCTTACCCATGTTTCTCCAGCTAATAATTCGTCCGGCAATAGAAACGTCTTTTCCTTCAACACTTTCAAAATCTCTTTTTATATCATGAGCATAATTTTCTTGAGAGAAACGAGTGATTTCAAAAGGATTTTTACCCTGTTGCTTTAGTTTTTCAAATTTGTCTCGGCGTATTTTCATGAGTTCGCTTTCGCTTTGTTCACTAGCAAATGACTCGCTTTCTGGATTGGCTTCTGAGCCAGCAGTTAAATTAGAGGAATTAAGTTCCATTAACTTTCTCTCTCCCTTTTATTTCAATATTTCATTTTAATATTTCAAGTATTTCATAAGTGCTAATACCACCGGGTGTTTCTACGTTTACTACATTGCCGGCTTTTTGGCCGATCAGTTTATTACCTACGGGGGATTCGTCGGAAATTCGGCCTTCTCTCGGGTCAGCTTCACTCGCACCAACTATTTTATATTCAACAATCTCTCCAAACGTTTCGGCATTTTCAGTAATATCTTTGAGTTTCACTGTTGAACCAACATGAACAATTTTAGTTGATAACTCGTCTTCGTTGATAACCCTAGCATTTTTTAGCATAGTTTCAATTTCGAGTATTCTGGATTCCATAATAGCCTGTTCGTTTTTTGCTTCATCATATTCACTGTTTTCCGAAAGGTCTCCAAATGACAATGCAACTTTGATTTTTTCTGCAATTTCTTTTCTTTTCACTGTTTTTAAGTTTTCAAGTTCGCTCTTTAAATTTTGCAGACCTTCTGCAGTTAACATGATTTGTTTTTCCATAAATTGCACTACTCCTCGATAAATTATTTTGAAATGCACGGTGCTTCCTCCCATATATCATATATACTGTATACGAGAGAAAGCTTATTTTATCCAATATATTAGCTGTATTGTACTTTAAATTTTTAGTAAGTGTCAAGCATTTAATAAGTCAAAAATACCTAAAAATAGTGTCGTTAAGAAAAAGATTATACATTTGAAAATGTGGGAATTGGAAATAAAAACAAAAAGTGTGCCATTCGGCATTGCAATTATACAAAACAAAAAAGTTGCAAAAAACTATTTACTTATCACAAAAATATGTTATAATGTTATAGAACACTACAAATGCATCGAGCATTTATGTTCAAAACATCTCAATAATTTAAGGAGGTGGTCGGTATGTAGTGCCAATGCTTGAAAGTATAAATTTTTGGGGAAATATTTTTTACGAAGGGAGAGAAAGTTATGTTCAAAACAAATAACATCAACAATCAAACGATATTTAAGTTTTTTGTAAGAAAATTTTTGGTTGGTTGCTTTTGTGCGTGCCACACGCTAGCAATGAACGCGGGAGCCTTTAATGAAACGAGCCATAAATATGTTACACAAACAAGCTTTGAAGCTATTACAGATTTAAAATCTGACGACCCACCTAAAAAAGGCCTTCATGAGTTTTCTGACTTTTTAAAAAATGATGAGCAGGACTATAAAGAACTACTTGTAGAATATAGCGTGCAGCCAGATATAGATGAAAATCAAGGCATTTACAAGTACCATTTTTATAATCCTATAACTGAAGCAAATTTTATGAACGAAAAAAAATCAGCTTTAACAAAGTGTAAGAGTCATTTCAACAAGGCAATTTCGTTTTACAACGAGGGTAAGAAAACGGAAGCTTACCAACAACTTGGTCGTTCGATACACTTTATGGAGGACATGAATACACCGGTCCATACGGCGTATGACCAACCAACAGATTCGCTATTTAAGTTACCTTTACATATGGACTTCGAAAAAGTTTGTGACAATGTTTGCGCGGAATGCAAATTGGAAGTAGCTCAAGAAGCGTTGGACTATTATCAAGTGAATTCTCTTGATACCATAGCCAATTCCGCCGCAACTCTTTCGGCGGATAATTTTTACTACCTGGAAAATAAGAAGATAGACAAAAAAACATTAGCTAAAAATGCTATTAGCAATGCTCAGAAAAAAGTTTTGGGAATTATATATAAATTTTTTTCAGAGATTTCAAATAAATAAACATACAAACATAAACACAATATATTTATAACAGAAAGAAGGTTGTATGAAATATGCGTACCAATTCATTTTTTAAGAAAGCTATACGCTATCCATGGCTACTAGTTTGTATCTTGTTCTTTAGTATAGGCGGAGTTTTCGCGCTTAGTTCTGACGATCTTAACGATGGTACTATCATGGATAGTTGTGCTGAAATAATTTCTCGCGGAAAAATATTAGCAGGTAACAAATTTCAAAGTTATGAAGTCGTTAAATGCTCACCAGAAGTAAAAAAAGTTGATTCTGATGGCAAAACAATTTATCAAAAAACAGTTTACGTAACCAAACAATTTAAGCAAAATGTCGGGGGACTTCAGTTTAATGTTAAATCCAAATTCGATCACAAATTTACTTTTACATACGATAAAATCAATCATGTACATATTACCTACGATGACATCAAAAGTGAACGCAGCAACTTTGGTTGGCATTCGATCTATTTGAGTGAAATAACTAATGATGATATAGTAAGTACAGTCTCGAATAAATATTTTGTCTATAAACCAAGCATCACAGGATACCGAAAACTCAACGTTGAAGGAGCTGTTGAAATATTTTGTACTGCTGACGGCCTGATTGGAGTTCATACCGACATATATTAACTAACAGCGAGGAGGTAGAATGATTATGAAAAAAAGTATTATGTTTACAGACAAATGCAGTTTTAAAAAAATCGGTAGTATTATTATAAGTTTAGCGCTTTGCTTAATTACGTTTGAAGCCTCTGCTATTGCAATAGAAATGGGGAAACGAGTTGAGCGGAGTGAAGAGACTAAAATAATAATTCCTGCTTCTGAAGAGCCGAAAAACGAAAAATTGGAAAAGAAGGAACAAATTCACACTTTTGATTATGTATATGATGGGGCATTGGCGCATAATCCTTTCAAATATGTTGACGTACAGCACAATATTTCTTATATAGATAACGCGGGTGTTTTGGGTGAAGTTACGTTTGACATAAAGTTTAA
>CAZDOV010000083.1:0-4041 GCA_964507135.1 uncultured Eubacteriales bacterium
GTGCCGAAGATACTTGGCTGGCGACGGCCTGGGAAAATAGGAAGATGCCAACTTTTTTTATTTGCAAAAATTGCAGTTGCGCTTTTTCTTCTAAAAGTATTTAAAAAACTTTTTATGTGTGATATCATATTAGATGGCGAGTTTAAGTTAAGTGAATTTTTAGGGAGGAAAGCGACGATGGAACATATCAAAACCATTAATGAAGCTGATTTCAAAAAAAGCGCTACCGGAACAGGTTGTGGCGAATGCCAGGTTTCTTGCCAAACAGCTTCAAAAGTTGACAACACTGTGATTAACCAAAAATGCGAGAAATAACCTCAGGCACCGCGAAAAATTAAAAATAATAGCTTCCTGGAATTTGTCTTTTGGCGTTTCGCCAGAAGATATTTTATTATAAAAAACTAGAAAGGTAGTGGGCGTTTGGCCCGCAAAAAATAACCATGATACATAAATATAAGCTAAGAAATACAAATTTTGTGATTGACGGAAATAGCGGCGCAATTCATATAGTTGATGACATAACTTATGATATTTTGGACTATTTAGATGGAATTTTTTTTGAGTATACTGAAGATTATGTTGTAAAAAAACTTGAAAATAAATATAAGGAATCCGACATTCGTGACGCTTTTGGGGCTATTTTGAACATGAATAAGTCCGGGAAGCTCTTTTCGGAAGATATTCACGAAAATTTGGCGACCGAAAAAAACTTAAATTCTCCCATAAAAGCAATTTGTTTGAATGTCGCGCACGACTGCAATTTGCAGTGTTCGTACTGCTTTGCCGCGAAAGGGGATTTTGGATGCGGACGAGAGCTCATGTCGCTTCAGACTGCAAAAAATGCAGTTGATTTCGTCATAAAAATGTCCGGGGATATCCATAATTTAGAGATGGACTTTTTCGGCGGAGAACCTCTCATGAATTTCGGAGTAGTCAAAGAAACCGTGAAATATGCACGTAGCCTTGAAGAAAAATATAATAAAAAGTTCAGGTTTACGATAACCACAAACGGCCTCCTTTTAGATGACGCAAAAATAGATTTCATAAATTCCGAGATGTTCGATGTTGTGCTCTCCCTTGACGGTCGAAAAAAAATTAACGACAAACACCGCACGACTCGTTCGGGGATGGGTTCATATGATACTGTGGTTCCTAAATTCCAGAAATTGGTTGCAAAAAGAGGTGACAAAAGCTACTACGTCAGGGGCACTTACACGAAGGATAATTTGGAGTTCAGCAACGACGTAATCCACATAAACGACTTGGGTTTTGAACGCATCTCAATGGAGCCTGCACTTTGCGGTGATGATTTTGCAGAATCCGTTACAGAAGATTGCATAGAAAAAGTTCTTTTTGAACACGAAATTTTGTGCAACAAACTCATAGATTTAAAAAACTCCGGCAAAAAAATTGATTTTTTCAATTTTGATGTGGACATCAATAAAGGCCCCTGCATTTTAAAGCGTCTTAAAGGTTGCGGGTGCGGCAACGATTATATCGCCGTGACGCCGAACGGGGATATTTATTCTTGTCATCAGGTTGTTGGCGAAAAAAAATTCAAGATGGGCAACGTCAATGATGGCGTTTTTCTTGAAGAGGCTAAAAAGCCGTTTTTGAATATGACAATTTACCACAAAGAAAAATGCCGGGACTGCTGGGCAAAATTTTATTGCAGCGGTGGATGTGCGGCAAAAAATCATTTTAATTGCGGAGATATAATGCACCCATATGATTTGGCGTGCAAAATGCAGCAAAAGAAAATCGAGTGCGCGGTAGCGTATCAGTACTTTACGGCTAATACATGAAATGTGCCAAAAACGCCGTAATCTCTAGGTTTTAGCTGCGTATGAATTATCAAAAAGCATTTGTAGGATCTCGCCGATTTGTGTCGACGAGAGTTTTTTATTTAAAAAAATTAAATTTTATGCTTGATATTAAAATTTTTAGGTATATAATAACAATATACAATAATTTCAAAGAGGTGATCGGCATGGCAACTGTTGCGGCAGAACCTAAGATAAAAAAATTAACTAACGCGGAAAAAAAAAGTTGGAAAGCCATTAAGGGAACAGCAGATAAATTTAATCCGAAGAAACTGCCAATTACAATTGTTAACAAATTTTATGAAGATTATAAATTAGAACCAATTGTAACAAGTTTCAAAAAAGTGTGTGACGGTATTATTACAAAAAAGTTTAGTAGTACAAACACCTTGGGTGACATCAAGGCAGTCGCTTTAACCAATTATACAAAATCTGTCGAACCATGTATAAAGAAATTTGGGTTCACAAACAAAACGACCTTGGAAATTTTTTGCAAAACTATCCTAACATGTTTGAAGTGCACAGAAAATGTTTTTTTACCATGTGGGCCCGAAAGCCTTTATGATAAGTTTAAAAATTGTTGCGAAGAGTTCATATCAGATTTCAAAGAACCTACATTGGATACTAAATCGCTTGCGAAAGCTGTAAAATTTTTGTTGAAAAAGCAAACTTTTATCGAGAAAGCTCACAAAGAACACGTGTGGGATTCAGGTGAATTTGATGATTATGGAGGAATCAAAGACGACAATTATGAAAAGTTAAAAGCAGCATTGGAAAAAATGCAAAAGGCATATGAGGCGTTGAAGACGGAAGGGAACACAAGACTTGCCAAAGATAGAAAAAAACTTAGAAATTTAAGAAAAGATATAAAAATTTATGATGAAAAAAACACAAAACAAAACGAGCTTAAAGAATGGTGCCAAAAGCAATTTGATAAATTAATGGAAAATCATGTTGCTTTTTCAGAGTATATTAACATCGACCCTTGTGGCCCTACCAGATTATTCATAGAAGATGTTAGAAAATCAGATAAAGGTGATTTTACTATTGAAGGAAGTGACAATGAAAATAGCACCATTGCCGTTAAAATAACAAAAAAAGATGCTGAACGACGCAAAAAATTATTACAAACTAAACATTGGGACACAATACAAAATGCATTTGTAGGTGCATTAAAAGATGAACCGTTAAATCCAAATTTTGACAAAACAAAACAGTTGGTTGACAACTCAAACGTACGTAGCAAACGGCTTATATTACAACTCCGCGATTCTACGATACTACCAGGAAAAGGCGCGGTTACAGAAAAAATTAAAGGAGAAGTCGTCGTAGCGGTGGAAAATTATTTTTTGGACCTAGAAACTGAACTTACGAGTGCTTCGGAGACTAACCCACCTAAACAATCATTAAATTTTGATGAACTTAAAAGAACCTTGCCTAACATATGGAATGATTCCGTGAAGATAGTATATTGCATAAGTGTTATTTATGAGCACGCCCTGGCTTTTGTCACCCTCTTGACCAATTACCTTACAACATCTACCGAAATGCTACGAAAAGCTAACGGGACAGTAACCGACAAAGATGCTAACTTTAAATTTGGTGCGGATATACTGGGGAAACTCGCAACTGTTGCTGCATTTACAGGACCCCTTGTTAATGTGAGCCCAATATTTGCTGCTATATGGGGCGCCGCAGCCCTTTCAGGGACTATAGTGCAAATAGTCCAAGTGGTGTACAATCATCACCAGGCAAAAAAGGCTGCTGAAGCGAGAGCAAAAACACTAGAGTTACAAGAGAAAGCTGCAAAACGCGATGACAAAAAAGTAGAAGAAGCTGACGAACCAAAAGAAACCGGAGATTTGGAAACAGATAATGCAACTTTGAAAACGAAGAACGAAGAATTGGCAAAGAAGAACGAAGAATTGACAAAGGAAAACGAAGAATTGAAACAGGAAGTTGCAAGTTTAGAAGCACAGCTACAACATGGTGCTATTGCCAGGCCAGCCGCCCCGCGTGCTTAGGAATAACAAATGCAGCCCAGGCGCTGTTTTTGGCGCACGGGCTGTGTTTGCACTATCTTAACAAAACTCGATTTTAAATTGTTTTCCGTGATTTTCCCAATAATCGCCAACTTGCCCGAGAATTGCTTCGATTTTGCGAACATCTATGTTTTCTTCGCAAAAAATCTCGAGATTGATGGAGTCTATGTTGGCAT
>CAZDOV010000084.1:0-4021 GCA_964507135.1 uncultured Eubacteriales bacterium
GGTAGCGGAGACTAAGTCTTTGTGGTATACCTCTCACGCAAACTGAAAATTTGTACGGTGAGTGAGGTGATACCGTGACAAAGATTTTGCTGAGTCTATTGAAATGGATGAAAAAGTTGTGTATAAAGGAGAAAAAGCCCGTATCAATAACGATACAAGCGATAAACTCTAATATAACAATAATCCACAAAGACTAACGCAAAAAGTCTTCGCTACCTTTGATTATATTCATTGGTCAGGAAAAAGTCAATGAAAATTACAAAAGATTTTATTTATGTTTTGATAAATTATCAGGTTTTACTGCCAAAGACGCTTGAATAGGCATATATTTAACTGAGGTGAAATCTTGGTGAATATGGCTAGAATTGTTCAAATGCTTGAATACTCTGGAATGTCCTACAAAAACGTTCAAGCTGAAACAGGAGAAAAAATTGAATTTATAAACGACAGAGCAACTGATGTGCAGTGCTTTTTGAGAATAAATGGCGAAAATATGATCATTGCTTTCAGAGGTTCGGATTCTGCAAAAGATTGGAATGTTAATTCCAGGTTTTGGAAGACCGTAGTTCCTTACGATAATTTTAAATCGAACATCAGAGTCCACAGTGGATTTATAGGCACATATAAATCGAAAAACGTCCGTGGAAAAATTCAAAACGAAATCTTAAAAAATAATATTAAAAAAGTCACTCTTACAGGGCACTCTTATGGCGCGGCACTCGCAATTTTATGCGCAGTAGATTTGGAATATAACTTCCCGAAAAACGACTATGAAGTAATAGTTTTTGGTTGCCCGCGCGTCGGTAATGCTGCTTTCAAAAAATCATATAATTTAAGATTATTCAAAACTCTTCGCGTGGAGACTTACGACGATTTGGTGACGAAAATACCATTTGCTACAATGGGCTACCGTCACGTCGGGGCGTGCCTAAAAATAGGGCGCAAAAAAACCATCCCAATCGCAAGTATGCATCACCATTCTTTGCAGGAATACTATTCAAATATATGGGTTGTTTGAACTGTATAATTAAAATATTATTAATTTTTACAGCAATTTCGACTTTTGTTGCAATAATAGCTCTTGGATATTGGGTTTTAGCTCCGGTTTTGGGTTATTTTTTTAATATAGCTTTGAAATGCTTGTTCGTTTTTGTTTTTTTGAGGGTAATAATATTTTGCATTTTTAAGTTCATCGGGTAGATATTGCTGAGGTGTCCAGTGATTTTCAAAATTGTGAGGATATTTATATATTGCTTTCCGGGTATCTTTTTCGTTGATTTTTTCATCTGTAGAATCGCAGTGAACGTTTTTCAAGTGGCGAGGCGGTGAATATACTTTCCCGCTTTTTACATCGTCGATGGCTGAATTTATAGCTTTATACGCTGAGTTTGATTTTGGGGACAATGCCGTCAATATTACTGCATCTGCAAGAGGTATGCGGGCTTCGGGCATGCCGACTTGTAGCGCTACGTCAACTGCGGATTTTACTGTTGCGATAAGTTGCGGGTACGCGAGGCCTACATCTTCGCACGCACACACAAGTAACCTCCGACAAACGCTTGCAAGTTCACCGGATTCTAACAACCGTGCGAGATAATAAATTGCCGCATCTGCATCGGAGCCACGAAGTGATTTTTGAAAAGCCGAAAGCAAATCAAAGTGGTCATCTCCGGTTTTATTGTAAGAAAAGATAGAATTTTGGCTCAGAGGCTCGATTATCTTCTCGTGGCTTATCGATCGTATTCCGTTTTTGGTTTTCGATGAAAAATAACAAATTTCAAGCATGTTTATTGCTTTACGTACGTCTCCGCCGGAAATATTTGCGATTTTTTCAATAGACTTTTCATCGATTTTTATTTTGACTTCGTCTTCTTTTTCTAAAATCTGGATAGCTCTTTTTATCGCTTTTTGAATTTCTTCTTTTTCTACGAGCTTAAACTCAAAAACGTGACATCTGCTTAGGATAGCGCCATAAATATAAAAATAAGGATTTTCCGTCGTTGAAGCTATTAAAGTGATTTGCCCATTTTCAAGAAACTCCAAAAGCGACTGTTGCTGCTTTTTGTTGAAATACTGGATTTCATCCAAATACAACAATATTCCCTCCGGCGCTAAAATAGGATTTATAGAAGATACGATGTTTTTTATGTCCGCGAGGCTTGCCGTGGTTGCATTGAGTTTGAAAAGCTTTTTGCTTGTTTTTTCGGATATGATTTGTGCAATTGTCGTTTTTCCTGTTCCCGGAGGGCCGTAAAATATCATATTTGGCACCTTCCCAGAATTTACAATTTTCGCCAGCAAACCATCTTCGCCAAGAATGTGTTTTTGCCCGCATATTTCGTCAAGTGATGCCGGGCGTATTTTTTGTGCAAGCGGTGTGTTCATAAAAAATTAATCTCCATTTTATTTTACAAATCATTCGTGAATACATTATAATTAAACTTAGCAAATAAATAAAGTTCGTTCGCATGGTAATGCTAGCGCACTTTGAAGGGATGTTGAAATATTTTGTTAGAATGGTTTAACTCGTTCATTGTATGGATCTCTGATCCGTGGAATTTACTTTCAGTTGTGATGTCTGCGATAGGACTTGCTGGAACTATTGTAAACGCCGAAAGGAATAAATGGGGGTTCGCGTTTTGGTTAATTTCTAACCTTTATATGAGCATAAGGTTCTTTATTATCGGCGAATATGCACAAAGCTGTTTGTTCTTGGCTTATTTTGTACTTGCCATTCGCGGTGTGTTTTCTTGGACAGAGCAAGAAAATGCCGACAAAAAGGCTATCGAAGACGCAAGAGCCGGTGCTTCGGCAACTTCGGAGACGAAATAAAAATGAAGCTACTTTTACATAGTTGCTGTGCTCCGTGCAGCATAAAGTGCGTTGATGTTTTGCGCGAGCAAGGAATAATGCCCGCGCTTTTTTGGTACAATCCGAATATTCACCCCGTGACAGAATATCGAAATAGGCGAAATGCCTTGATCGATTGGGCTTCTGAAGAAAATTTGGAGCTTATTAAACAAGACGAATACGGTTTAAGGTTATTTTTGGGCAGCGTATGGCCGAATTACCGCAGCCGCTGTGAATATTGTTATACCGTTCGCTTAGAAAACACCGCTCGCATTGCATTCGAGCGCGGTTACACACATTTTTCGACTACGCTTTTGATTAGTCCTTACCAAAAGCATGATTTAATTAGGTCTATAGCGCAAAAGATCGGTGAAAAATACGGTGTGGAATTTTTTTATTACGACTTCAGGCCTTACTTCCGCGAAGGGCAAAAAATCGCCCGCGAAAAAGGAATTTATATGCAAAAATACTGCGGGTGTATTTTTAGCGAAGAAGAGAGATATATCAAAAATTAGCTACAATCAAAAACCGGCCGAGACGATGCTTCGGCTGGTTTGTTGACACTCCCCATAGCTAAAGCAAGGGGATTTTACAGCGCATTTGATAATAGTGAACGCGAAATCAATTAAACTAGGCGATTGGCAGCCGGTCAAGCTTCTTAATCGCGTATTTAAAAACATAATCTAATCCAGCGGTTTTTTCATCATAAAACGTTTTATTAAACGCAGTTTTATCTATACCTAAAAACCCGGAAAGAGTTTCTGTATCATCAGTTTCGATGCATCCGCTGTACCATTTACAAGCCAAAGTACGTGGGGCACGTGAGATTTTAACGTAAACTTTGTTTCCATTTATGTAAACACTCGAGTCAAATATTGCGCACATATCAACATCTGAACCTTCTGTGTGATAACAGGGTATAGTAGCGAGAGTTCCACCTTCCGGATCGCTTGCATATACGCGCCCCCCAATCGCAACAGCAATAGATAAAAACATAGCACAAACTTCTTTAATTTTCACGATTTTACCCCTTTACGTATAAATTTGGTGTATATTATAGCTCTGACAAACTCTTTCGTCAACAAAATTCGACATTGCCGTGCATTTCAGCTCGGCATTTTTTGCGTTTACGGGCATAACATAAATTTTAGCAAATATTTAGGTCAAGTTT
>CAZDOV010000085.1:0-3353 GCA_964507135.1 uncultured Eubacteriales bacterium
ATCGAACTTGACAAGTATAATTTTGAAAAACTGAATATGCCATCGCATCATCCGGCACGAGATATGCAAGATACGTTTTATATTTCTGTTCCAAATATTTTGCTTAGATCGCACACATCATCAGTGCAAATAAGAGCTATGGAAAATTTGCGCCCACCAATACAAGTAATTTCACCTGGGACGGTTTATAGAGTTGACGATATAGATCCACAGCATACACCGATGTTTTATCAAATTGAGGGATTGATGGTTGCGGATGGGATATCTTTTGCAAATTTAAAAGCTGTTCTTATCAAATTTTTGAAAACTATTTTTGGTGACAAAACTGACGTAAGATTTAGGCCTACTTATTATCCTTACACAGAGCCAAGCGCCGCGATAGATATGTCTTGCGCCAAATGTTGTGGCAAGGGCTGCCGAACTTGTGGAGGGACGGGTTGGATAACAGTTCTTGGATCCGGAATGGTACACCCCAATGTGCTTGAAGGGGCAGGATATGACAGCAAAAGATATACCGGATTTGCGTTTGGGCTCGGCCTCAATCGTTTGGCGCTTGCGTACTACGGTCTCGATGAAATCAGAAAACTTTACGAAAATGATATTAGTCTTTGGGAACAAATATAGCAGTATGAAAGGAGAAGAATAATGTTCAAATTTTCGCTGAATTGGCTTCGTGATTATTGCGGGAAAAATATCAAATATGATGAAATAATGCAAAAGCTCAAAATTCAAGGATTTGAGTTTGAAGGAAAACAGGAAATTAACGGAGATATTGTTACAGCTATTGAAGTTAAGGCAAACCGACCTGATATGCTTTCTCATATTGGAATTGCGAGAGAAATAAAAGCGTTCAACGGGGAGGAAATCCCAAAAATTTCGCAGGAAAAATTTGAAACAGATAACAAACAATTTCCCGTAAAAATCGAAGTGGATGATTCTATATGTAAGCGTTTTTGCGCAATAAAAATTAGTGGCGTTGATGTATCAAAGCCAACGCCGAGACATATTTCCGAAAGGCTCCAAACGCTTGGGATAAACTGTGTGAACGTTGTGGTTGATATTGGGAACTATTTCATGCTCGATATAGGGCAGCCGCTGCATGCTTACGATTTTGATAAATTAACCGGAGAAAAACTCCGCGTGCATAAAGCCGAAAAAGATGGTGAAATTACGACTTTTTCCGGAGAAATTTCAAAAATAAAAAAAGACGATGTCGTAATTTCTGACGCAAAAGGCATTAAGTGTATTGCAGGAATTATTGGCACTAACAGCGCAGCCGTGACTGAAAAAACGGAAAATATAGTGCTCGAAGCAGCTGTTTTTGATGAAAAAAGCGTACGATTGACTTCCAGAAGGCTTAAAATCTCCACGCCTTCTTCGTTTAGATTCGAGCGTGGCGTGAATAGCAACGCTACTTTTGATGTCCTCGTGAAATTCGCAAAAACTGTAATTGAAGTTTGTGGTGGAAAAATCGAATCGCCTGCGTTCGATTATTATCCGCACAAATTCTCTGAAAATTGCCTGAATTTAAATATAAACAATTCCAATAAACTACTCGGAACTCATATTGACCGCGAAAATATTAAAAAATATCTCGAAAAATACGATTTCAAGTGCATTACAGATAATCCCCCTAATGAAAATTCTCTAAAAATCTGTGTTCCGGACTATCGGCTCGACGTAAAAAGTGAAGTCGATTTGATCGAAGAAGTCGCTCGAATCCACGGGTACGATAACATCGAACCGGTTATGCCGACGATTGCAACTGATTATAATGAAAACAAAATTTGGTCGAACATAGACATAATTCGGGATGTTTTGATAGGTTTTGGGTTTAATGAGACTATAAATTATTCATTCATACCAAATAACACAATGAACATTTTTGAAATTAAAAAAGGCGAAAAGTTGTTTTCAGATCTGACGCTTCAAAATCCTATTGCTAGCGCCTATTCTTTAATGAGACCAACTTTAGCGTATTCACTTCTGAGTTGCCTCGCATATAATTATTCGATTAGCAATAACGACTTGGCGCTGTTCGAGATCGGTAGAGCGTACTTTAAGGACGAAAAGTTTGATACCGGCGTTCGAGAGGTCGACACGTGTGGATTCATTATGTCCGGCGTACGCATTCCGCGCGGTTTTGGAGTCGACAAAGATATTAAGTACACTTACTACGATTTGCTAAGTTATCTGAAAGCTGTAATGGATAGATTTGGGCAATCGTTTGAGTTAAGGCAAAATGATTATAAGTTTTGCGAAGAAAACTCTTGCTATGATATAATTTTAAATGGAGAAACTATCGGATTTATTGGGGAATTAAATAAATCCAAACTCAGTAAAATTCAAAACGTAAAGTTGATCAAGGATAAAATTTTTTATTGTGAGTTTTATTTAAAATATTTGACCGAAAAGCCAAAGAAGATAAAATTTGAGTCCAAATATCCTCCCGTGAAACGACTGTACAATTTGATTCAAAAGAGAAGAATTACCGCTAAAGAGGTTATGGACACCATAAAATCCGCAGCCAGCATAGTAACTCGCGTTACAACTTCAGATGTGTATTTTGATAAAAGCTTTGCTGAAGATGAGTACGCAGTTCTGTATGAAGTTAATTACTGTAGCCCGGATTCAACTCTTACAGCTGAAGAAATTGAAAATACTGAAAAAATATTTCTGCAAAAATTGAAAGAAAAATTCGGAATAAACCTCAAAAATTAAAAATATACCGCGCTAAGGTTTTTAAAAGGCTCTGTAAATTAAAAAGTATTCAAGGCCTCCTATGATTTTTTATATTTTACCATAGAAGGCCTTGATATCTTTCATTTGACAGGGTTTTTTCATTGGCTCCTATATTTACAGAAAATTTTTCACACGCTATCGGATTTTAGTCTTAAGTGCTACATTTATCTTTCCAATTTTTGTACTAAAAATTTCTGGCAAATCAGTTCGCTATTCATCACTATAATCGAATTTAAGTAAATCTTTAGTACCCAAAGTATCAGATAAACGCCTAGAAGAATTTATCATTCCTACACCTGTACCAACAACGACCCCTGCGCCTGTTCCGATAGCTGTGCATTTTGCCATGGTTTTAACGGCTTCGCCTAAAGCATTTTTTGTAATATCCCAGTATTTAATCTCAGCTTTATTACCATTTTCGTCACATTTAGGGGAGTTTTTTACGCCACGAAAAAAAGCTTTTGAACCTTTCCATAGTCCTCCTAGCATTCCAACGTACCCACCGAATAACGTAAAACTACCTACTCCGTTTACAACATCTTGTGTATTTATTCCACCACTAAATTGTTCAAGCTCTTCATCAGAAACCTTTTCGGCAAGCTTTTTGCGCT
>CAZDOV010000085.1:3363-3947 GCA_964507135.1 uncultured Eubacteriales bacterium
AAGAACGCTTCTTTAAATACTTGCAGCTGCTTATCGGTTACTTTCAAACCACCTGACTCAAATATTTTTCCAATTTCCTCAAGAGAACTTGCTGAAAAAATTTTTGCGATTTTCTCTTCATCTAACATCAATCTATTTATCATCTCATCCGTTGTACTCACCCTGATCAACCTCCAACTCTGATTTTCGTAGTGCCATAAATTACTCACTGGAATAGCTTGACATTTCCGACGCCACACCAATAACACCACCGGTAACCATTCCGGTACCTGCAATTGCAAATGTGGTTTTAGCAGCGTTAATTAAAGCTTTTTTGGCAATTTCCCAACGATTATCTTTTTTCTCACGGCCATCTTTGTCAGATTCAGTATTATCAACAACAGTCGCCGCAGCAACCAACGTCCCACTGATAATTCCAGCAATTGTTCCTACGGAAAGTCCTCCTGTGAACCCATCCACTACATTTGATAAATCAAAATTTCTTCCACCACTAAGTTTTTCAAGTTCTTCATCAGGGACCTTCTCTACGAGCTTTTTGCGCTCTTCGGGCGGTAATTTATTAACTTCTTCGCTTATATTATCGA
>CAZDOV010000086.1:0-3915 GCA_964507135.1 uncultured Eubacteriales bacterium
AAGAAACTAAAGGAAACCACATTATACACCTATTTAAAGTCAGATTTTTTAATCGTTCAAGCAGGAAACATACTAACACCCTTGCAAAAAGCCACGGAATTTTTTGGTAGCAAAGAAGATAAGAGTAACCAACTTGCTCTGTGCACCATCACCATTGACGTTTTTGGGCAGAACATACCTACTGAGTTACCAGACTTTGGATATGACGAATCAATAACCACTGCGGTACAAGCCAGAATAACCCAGTTAAAAGCAACTGTTTATGCTCTTTGCAAAAAGAAACCTCCATCAGAGCCTAACACAGCACTTAACGATTCAGATAACCCCAAGAGTAACCAACCTACGCCCACCCCACCACTCAAAAGTTCAGTTAACCACACGAGTAAAAAACCTGATGCTAAACCTAAAGCGGAAACAAAAAAAGTAACCGAAATCCCGAAAAAACAGCCTCAAAAAGCAGAAGACAACCAAGCCACTACAAAACCAGACCTAGAAGAATGGGAAATCACCGTCAATGATTTCTTTGATGCATTCGATAAAATTCTGAATGGCGAAAAAAGCTCACCGCATAGGCTTGACCAAAAGTTGCAAAATGCAGGGTTGAGCGACAGCAACTGTATATACACAAATCTCCACTGTATATACACCAATCCCCAAGATACACCATCGGCCACCCGACGGCTGTACTTTGCCCTAGAACGCTTGTTCCTTGGATTATTCTCCGCTGAGAGTGCTGCATCTTGTGGCCTCGAAGTCCTCATCACACTACGAAAACAATGCGCTGATAATTTTGCAGATTTTTGTTCCTTGATTAACGAACTACTTGCACAGCTCTACCCGAACCACACGGATAAATTAACTCCTCTAGTTAAAACAAGGCTGGCAACCTCAAAAAATATCATTGAGAAACGAATAGGCAAACTAGAAAAAATCACACCTGCAAACGAGAACACTGAAACCGATACCCAACCCACGAAAGACGAAATCGAAAAAAACATCAGAGAGTTTTTCAACACATTTAACGAAATTTTGAACGATGAAAAATTGCGGAATAAACCAAAAAATGCTATAGAAAAGTTAAAGGCCACGAAAATATATAAAGCTTTCACATTTACACCTTTACTCGACAACTTCACAAAAAATGCATTAGAAAACTTAGAAAAGGCAACAAGTCGGTTAAGATTCAAAAGTACAAAAATTGCAGCAAAAAACAATTGCATAGAATCACTCACAAAAATCAAGACCATACTTAAATCATATCCACCTGCCTTTCCAGACGATTATGACTCAATAGTGAATAAAGAGGTAGAAAAATTAATAGGCACTGTTAATAATATTTGCAAAAACCTAAAAACTGATGACGCAAAAACCTCTGGTGCGTCTAAAGGCGCTGCTGAAAATATGTCCATGTCAAAAGATAACGCAGCGTTAAAACTCCTACCGGTGAATGAGGTTATACTGCAAATCAACAGTTTCTTTGACGTAATTAACGCCGTCGTTTCGGGCAAAATGCCACAAGACACAGGTTTAACAGGATTACAGTTAAGCCCTCTATGCGGTTATTTGAGCTACTTGACGAATAAAGATACGGCTGTTCAGCCAATAAAATTCTGCAAAGACTTATTCACCGAGTTAGGAAAACAAGAATATACGTCAGCACGCATTGCTTCTTTGCTGGAAGACATTAAAGGTGCAATATTACTTCCACTGTGCAACAATTGTGAAAACAATAACGATACAGGAAAAATATGCGAAGCTCTGATCAACCAGATAAACAGCCTAAAGGAGCATATTAACAGCATTGACACAATCACGCAACCAAGCGCGACGCCAACCGCAGAACAATCCATATCCTCCGAAGGGCCCCAGGTCGAACGCATGACCTCAAATAATCCTCAGGCTTCGCCTACAGCCCCTACCCTAACGCCGAAAAAACCAAGCAGCGACCATTCAACCAATGTCAAGAAGTCGCTTGCAGAAGATGCTATCCGCCAATTTTTCGGTACATGGAGAGAGGTAATTGAAGAAAACAAATTTGAAAATAAACCTACTAGCGAAAACAGCGTTATAAAACTTATGCATAAAAAGGGATTAGATGAAAACAACAATCTTATATATAAAATGTTGGCACCGACAGACCGCGTCACTCACGACGAACTATACACATATCATAGCGAAAAAAAACGTTACCAAAACTACAGCTTACCCGATCTTCTAAACTTAATACCTTGCATAGCGCGTGAGTGTGGTGAAGACAACTACATCCGCGACTGTTATGACCAAGGAAAGCGCCACTTGCTTCCTAGCGAACTATGCGAAAAAGGTATGAAAGAATTTGAAAGCAGGATTAAAAAATTAGTGAATTACGAGTGGCCAAATAACGGCTTAAGTAATATAATTGCTAACGAGATCAAGCAAAGCAACAAATCTTTAGATACACTGCATATTGCACGCTTCAACGAGTTCCCGTTTTACGATAATGCTCCAAAACCCGCTAAAATAAAGGAATTAAGAAAAACAAATATTAAGCAAGGGATTAATAACTACAACGATGTGTTAAAGGAAAAGACAAGAGAAATAGTAGAACCAAAACCAACCGAATTAATGAACGGCAAAAACACAAACGATACAAAAACGATCAGTCTGCTTGATACGTTTTGTAACAGCTTGAAAGATGCCCGCGTGTCCATAGAAGGTATAACGCCCAAAAAGTGTGAAGCACTAAAAAATCCATCAACCACCACACTCTCGAACTTGATAGATGTAGACAAAGCAACTAAAAAAGCACCTCCCGAAATAAGCCTTAGCAAAACATCTAGATTTATCTACTATTTCGCAAGAATTTTGTTTTATAGTGATCACAACATGACTACTGAATCTAATGTCAATACTATTTGTAGCATTTTAGATAAATACGATAAACAAATCTCTAAACTAAAACCGTCGTTTTTTAGCAACGCTACCATATCAGATAGTGGTGTTAAAGCTGCCATAAGAGAAGCTGTCAGCGTTACGAAAATTTTCTTAAGAATCTATATCGCAACGCTAACTCCCAAAAATAAACGTGATGGCAAAGCATAAATTTTGCTAAATCCGGAACCCGACCTTAGATTTCACGGAATTTAGAGTCTTTTCAGAGATTTCAAGCGCTTTTTGTTTTGATTTTTCAGCACACGAATTTATATAATCGGGATTTTTTACGTATTCTTTGAACTTTTCCTGAATTGGCCTGATTTCCTCCACAACAGCTTCGCCAACTGCTTTTTTGAAGTCTCCGTAGCCTTTGCCGTCGAATTCTTTCTCGACTTCCAGCGCGGATTTCCCGGTAACTGCGCAATATACGTTGATTAAATTGTCAATGCCGCTCCCTTGATTTTTATATCTCACCACGCAATCGGAATCTGTCACTGCTCGTTTGAATTTTTTGATTATAGTAGCTTCGTCATCCATCAATCGAACGCACGAATTCAAGTTTGGATCCGATTTGGACATTTTTTTCGTCGGGTCCTGCAGTGACATTACCCTTGCTCCCATTTTTGGGATATATGGCTCAGGAACGACAAACGTTTCGTCGTAAATACCGTTAAAACGCTCGGCTATGTTGCGCGTTAGTTCCAGATGCTGCTTTTGATCGGCCCCCACCGGGACGAGATTTGCGTTATAAAGCAAAATATCGGCCGCCATTAAACTCGGATAGCAAAACAGGCCTGCGTTCACATCTTCAGAATGCTGGCGCGACTTATCCTTGAATTGTGTCATGCGAGAAAGCTCGCCAAACTGAGTGTAGCAGCTGAGTATCCACCCGAGCTCTGTGTGGGTGTGCACCTGACTTTGGATAAAAAATACGCTTTCTGACGGGTTAATTCCACAAGCCAAAAACCAAGCGTATGTTTTAAATATACGGTCATAAAATTC
>CAZDOV010000087.1:0-3864 GCA_964507135.1 uncultured Eubacteriales bacterium
AAGCTTTCGAATGATTATCGCGGAGATCCAGCGTCGGCACTTTTGGAAGCCTTGGATCCTGAACAAAATTCTGAATTTTATGATCGCTATGTTGCCGTGCCGTTTGATCTTAGTAAAGTTTTGTTTATCGCCACTGCAAACGATAAGGATGGTATTCCGGCTCCGCTTTATGATCGTATGGAAGTCATAGATTTGTGTAGTTACACAAACGAAGAAAAGTTTCAAATCGCAAAAAAGCATTTGATACCAAAGCAGCTCAAACGTCATGGCTTGAGTAAAAGGCAATTTTTAATCAGTGACGGTGCAATTAACTCTGTTATTTCTGGATATACACGCGAAGCAGGCGTTCGCGAACTGGAAAGAAATTTATCTTCGCTCATGAGAAAAGCTGCTAAAAGTATCGTTGAGGGTACTAAAAAGTCTGCACGGATATCTGAAAAAAATTTGGAACAAGTTCTTGGTGCGGTAAAGTTTAAAAATAAAATTATTGACAAAGGTGAGCGTATTGGGGTCGCAAACGGTCTTGCGTGGACTTCAGTTGGAGGTGAGCTTTTGCCGATAGAAGCTTCTCTGATGCCCGGAAAAGGCGACGTCCAATTTACAGGTTCTCTTGGCGATGTTATGCAGGAGTCGATTCAGCTTTGTGTGAGTTATGTACGGTCTAACAGTAAAAAACTCGGTATTAATAAGAATTTTTACAAAGATCAAGATATACATATTCACGCCCCTGAAGGCGCTGTGCCCAAAGATGGACCGTCAGCCGGAATTACTATATTGACCTCATTGGTTTCGGCTTTAACAAACGTTCCTGTGTGCGATAACGTTGCAATGACCGGAGAGTTGACGCTCAAAGGTCGAGTTTTGGCAATCGGTGGGCTGAAAGAAAAAGTTACAGCTGCATATAAGGCCGGTATGAGCAAAGTTTTGATACCTTCAGATAATATTAGCGATTTAGAAAAAGTGGATAAATCTGTTAGAGAAAAGATTGAATTTATCCCGGTTGATAATATTGAAACTGTTTTAAACCACGCTCTTACACGAGAAATATAATTTTAGAAAAAGAAGCAGATTTAGGGGTTTTTGATGATTAATTTTAACGACGCACAGTTTGAAAAATCGGTCGGTGATCTCGTCCAAATGCCAAATGACAATTTACCGGAAATAGTTTTTTCCGGTAAATCGAATGTCGGCAAGTCTTCGCTGATTAACAAGTTGCTGAACCGGAAAGCTTTGGCAAGGGTTAGCACAAAACCGGGTAAAACTATAAATATTAATTTGTATCATTTAAAAAGATGTAGATTTGTAGATTTGCCTGGGTATGGTTATGCTCGTGTTTCGTTTAATGAAAAAAAGCGATGGTCGAAGCTTGTGGATGGATATTTTGGAAGTTCAAATAACATAGCCTTGGTAGTGCAAATTATCGATTTTAGGCACACTCCTTCAGATCAGGATTTTCAGATGATGGATTTTTTGAGTGCCAGTAAAGTGCCATTTGTTGTTGTGGCTTCTAAGATTGACAAGCTTAATAAGACTGCTAGGCTTAATCGTGAAAAAGAGGTTCTTGAAGAACTTAAAAGTTATGAAAATTTGGGAAAAATAAATTTTTCTTCCACTACCGGTGAAGGCATAGAAAAAATCAGAAATGTTATTTTGAGTAGCTTAATTATGCGAAGGGTGAACTAAATGAAAAACGAACTTAGTAAGGTGTATGACCCAAAAGAGGTAGAGGATAGAATCTATAGAAAATGGCAAGATAAAAATTATTTTCGCGCTGAAATTGACAAGAACAAGAAGCCATTTACTATTGTTATGCCTCCTCCAAATATTACAGGTAAGTTACACATGGGGCATACGCTCGACGAAACTATGCAGGATATTATCGTGAGATTTAAGCGTATGCGTGGATATTCAGTGCTTTGGGTTCCGGGAACAGACCATGCGTCAATTGCGACTGAAGCAAAGATCGTAGAGCAGCTGCGTCTTGAAGGTTTAAGTAAAGACAGTATGACCCGTGAAGAGTTTCTCAAAAAAGCCTGGGATTGGAAGGAACAGTACGGCGAAAATATTGTTTCTCAGTTAAAAAAATTGGGCTCATCTTGCGATTGGTCGCGCCAACGATTTACTCTAGATGAAGGGTGTTCTAAGGCGGTCCGAGAGTTTTTTGTTAGGCTATATGAAAAAGGCTTTATATACAAGGGCGAAAAACTGATAAATTGGTGTCCGCATTGCAAAACTTCAATTTCAGATTCCGAAGTGGATTTTAAAGAAAAAGATGGTCACTTTTGGCATATTAAGTATAAGATTAAAGATTATATCAATGAATCAGGTCACGCATTTGTAACAGTTGCTACCACACGCCCGGAAACTATATTTGGTGATGTGGCATTGGCTGTAAATCCTGAAGATGATCGTTATAAACATTTGATAGGCAAACGTGCTATAGTTCCAGTTATCGGCCGCGAAGTACCGATTGTTGCAGATAGCTATGTTGATATGGAAGTTGGAACAGGCGTTTTGAAGGTAACGCCTGCGCACGACCCGAATGATTTTGAAATTGGTCTTAGGCACGGCCTACGTGTGATGAATATTATGAATGATGATGCATCGATGAATGAGATGGCGGGCAGCGAATATGCCGGGCTTGATAGATATGAAGCGCGCAAAAAGTTTATTGAAAAGTTGAAATCCGAAGGATACCTTGAAAAAGTAGAAGATATCAAGCACAATGTGGGTGTTTGTTATAGGTGTTCAGATGCGGTTGAGCCTCGTATTTCAAATCAGTGGTTTGTTAAAATGCAAGAACTTGCAAAGCCTGCGATTGAGTGCGTCAAAAATGGACAGACTGATTTTATTCCTGATAGGTTCAGTAAAATATACTATCATTGGCTTGAAAATATCAAAGATTGGTGCATTTCGCGTCAGCTCTGGTGGGGGCATAGAATTCCCGTCTGGTATTGTGCAGACTGTGGATATGTTAATGTTTCTCGCGATGATATAGATAAGTGTAAAAAATGCGGTTCTAGTAATATTAACCAAGATGAAGATACACTTGACACTTGGTTTTCTTCGGGATTATGGCCGTTTTCCGTACTTGGTTGGCCGGAAAAAACTCCAGAGTTTGAGTATTTTTATCCCACGGATGTACTTGTTACAGGATACGACATAATATTTTTTTGGGTCGTGAAAATGATTTTTTCATCCCTTGAAATGACAGGAAAAGCGCCGTTTAAGCACGTTCTCATACATGGTCTTGTGCGAGACTCTAAAGGAAGGAAAATGTCAAAATCCTTAGGCAATGGCATTGATCCGCTTGAAATTATTGATAAGTATGGTGCGGATGCACTGAGGTTTTCTCTTATGATCGGGAATAGTCCTGGAAATGACTTGCGATTTTATGACGAAAAAGTAGAGTCCTGCAGGAATTTTGCAAATAAAATTTGGAATGCCGCGAGATTTGTTCATATAAACATTGATGATCAGGACATTACCGATGAATTACCTAAAGAGATGGATGACATTGATAGGTGGATTGTCAGTAGGATAAATATTTTATCCGGTGAAATTATTGACTGTATTGAAAAATTTGATCTTGGAGTTGCGGCACAGAAACTTTATGATTTTATTTGGGATGAATTTTGCGATTGGTATATAGAATTTTTTAAGATTAACGGAAATAAGAATGTTATTCTGTGGTCGATGATGCGTGTTCTAGAACTTTTGCATCCGTTTATGCCATTCATTACCGAAGAAATTTGGCAATCCTTTGGGCACACAGACGAAACTATTATGTTTTGTGATTATCCTAAATTTTCCGAACATTTGTCGGATGAATTGGCCGAAGAAAATGTGCGGATTTTGATGCCA
>CAZDOV010000088.1:0-3864 GCA_964507135.1 uncultured Eubacteriales bacterium
AACTGCGAGCACCGCTTTCCAACTGACGCTTTATGCTAACTTTTTGAGTTCTAGCAACTTTATTTAAAAAATCTCCAGTATTTTTTTGCGGCATAGTATACGTTCCAGCGTCGTGTGAATTCACTACAAGAATATCCTTTGTCGATTTTTGGATTCCCTGGTTTTCTATAAACTTTTCAAGTTCTTTGTCTTTATCGTAATCTGCAGTATTATTCGGTAATTCTCTTGTTGCGGATGTTTTGCTGCTACCAAAAAATCTGGTGAACGCTACCAATTTTTGAGTTTGGACGTAACTTCTTCTTATTTTAAACTCTGGGAAGATTGTAGCTATTGATTTTTCCTCGTCCTTTACGAGTTTATTAAAACCATATACAATTCCTTTTTTAACATCACAAAAATATTTATCAGTTAAAAGATTTTTATTATTTTTAAATGTGAAACAAATATTATGATAATCTATATAATTAGTATAACAATTTTGCAAATACTGTTCGACTTTTTCCATAATATTCGTAACTTCTGATTTGCTAGAGGCTTTTGCTTCGATACTTCTCGATAGATACTTAATCCAAGTGTATTCTTCAAGGCATTCTTTAAAGCTCGCGATTGTTTTATTACCATTTTTCAACTCTTCTAATTTTAAATTATATAACTGTTTCAATACTTTTGAAGCCACCTCATAAAGTTCCTTGATGGTTAGATTTTTCCCCAATTTTGTGCAACCGCGATTATACGATTCTTTCAATATATTATTAATACAGTCAAATGCCCCTCTTATTTTTTGCATCTGAATATTCAATGACGTATTCCTTGACGTATTCCTTTAGTTTTTTACAATCGTTATCATATAGTTTTTTTATCTTTTTTTCATTAATTTTGGTTGGCCTGTATTCTTCGTTAATATTTACATTTTTGAACCTCTCCCACGCAGAAGGGCCACCTTTTTCGGAACAGTAGTATGCGTATTCAAACCATTCGTACGCACTAACGTAAACACTTTTCAGTTTCAGTAATTGGGCATCTTCGTTGGGCTCAGAGGTTTCAGATATAAAATTTGTTTTATGCTCATTCATTGCTCGAACATTCCTTTCTAAACAAACTATATTGCATTAAATTAGCATCAAATCACAAAACACACCAGTGCTCGTCTTGAATAATCAAGCACTATACATGTAATTTTTATACAGTATAACACAACCCCTCAAAAAAATATCATTTCTTCTATTTGTTGTTTATTACTGTTTGTGCGGTGTGACTCTAAAAATCCACAATTATTACTTATGATTTATGCATGTCATAACTTGTTTAAAAAACAAATAAGTATTACAATATGAACTATCAAAATTAAAGCTTATTAAAATTTAGGGGGTGGAAGTGCATTTGTCAAAAGGAACCAATGTGAGAATGCAGCGGCGTGCATTCATGGTTTTGGTTATATTGGTGTTTGCGGGTTTTTTATTGATGTTGATAAAATTAGCACATTTACAATTTTTTCAAGGAGAATTTTTGAGAAAAAGAGCTTCGGAACAACAAATGGCCGATACAAAAATCAGCGCTCAACGAGGAACAATTTATGATCGAAATATGAAACCGCTGGCTCAAAGCGCAACAGTTTGGAATGTCGTGTTTGAACCGGCGTATATAAACTCCGATGAAAAGAAAAAAATAATATGTGATGGTCTCAGCGAGATTTTGAATATTGACAAAGAAAAATTGATGGAACTCGCTGGTAAAAAATCTTGTTATACGATCATCAAGAAAAAAATCGAGTGCGATATAAAAGACAAAATCATTGATTTTAAACTAAAAAACGACATTTCAAGCGGCATAAGATTAATCGAAGATTACAAAAGGTACTATCCGTGCGGCAGCTTTGCGGCGCCTGTTTTGGGGTTCACCGGTGTAGATGGCCAAGGCCTTGCTGGTGTTGAGGCATATTATGATTCTACACTCAGGGGTGAACCTGGCAAAATACTCACGGCAAAAAATGCTATAGGGACTGAAATGCCATTCGAATATGAGCAAATGGTCCCACCAAAAAAAGGTCATAGCTTGAAGCTTTGCATAGATGAGACAATTCAAAGATTTATGGAAAAAAATCTTGAAGAAGGTGTCATCAATCACAAGGTAAAAAATCGTGCTGCTGCAATAGCAATGGACGTGCGAACAGGCGAGATCTTAGGCATGGCGGTAAAGGGCGACTTTGACCCAAATGAACCATTCAAAATTGCCGATCAGGAAGAAGCTGAACGCATTGATGCTTTGCCGTCAGAAGAAAAAGCGCAAGCGAAAAGCGAGGCGTTAAGCCGTCAGTGGAGGAACAAAGCCGTTAGCGATACGTATTATCCCGGATCTGTGTTTAAAATGATTACAGCTTCGATGGGACTTGAGCTTGACGTCGTTAATGAGCAGTCCACGTTTACGTGTACCGGTGCAATTAAACCATGTGATGGTGCTCAGTCTATAAGGTGCCATAAACGCGGTGGGCATGGAACACAAAATTTTACGGAAGCCTTGTGTCATTCCTGTAACCCTGCGTTTATAACGCTTGGTTTGCGAGTTGGCACGGAAAACTTCTTCAAATTTTACAAAGCGTTTGGATTCCACAATAAAACTAATATTGATCTTCCGGGAGAATCAAGCGATCTGTTTTTTAGCGCGGACGGAAAAATGACGAAAACCGATTTAGCTGTTGCATCTATGGGGCAAAACTTTGGAATAACTCCCCTGCAAATGCTTACTGCCGCGGCTGCTATTGCAAATGGCGGTAATATAGTCCAACCGCACATTGTAAAAGAAGTTTTGGATGAAAACGGCAATATAGTGAGAAGCATTGAACCCACAATAAAAAGAAAAGTTATATCAGAAAAAACCTCCAAGCGAGTTACAGCAATGATGCTGGAAAATGCTACTCACGGTTCTGCTAAAAACGCATATGTGCCAGGATATCGAGTGGCCGGAAAAACAGGAACTTCGGAAAAAATTGGCCTAAGCACTCCCGGCCAAAAAGATTATATTTCCTCTTTCTGTGGTTTTGCGCCAGCGGACAATCCAAAAATTGTTATGCTTGTATTCTTTGATACGCCAAAGGGTGAATTTTATTATGGTAGCGCAGTAGCTGCACCGGTATTTGCAAAGATAATGGAAGAAGTGTTGCCATACATGGGAATTGAAAAAATTTACACCGAAGAAGAACTCAAAAAACTCGACATCAGTGTCCCAAATCTGATTGGGAAGAACATCTCAGAAGCCAGGAGCGAAATAACAAATAATTCTTTGATACCAAAGATAGTCGGCGATGGTGAAAAAGTAATTGCACAAATCCCCAGTCCTTCGGAAAAAATTTCACGTGGCGGAACAGTAGTAATTTACACTGACGCTGAAAGTAAAAATTCAACTGTAAAAGTCCCAAAACTCACAGGCATGTCGGTGTTTGAAGCAAATAAAACTGCAGCATCTTGCGGATTAAACATAAAAGTAATTGGAACAAACTTATCCGACTCGGCCGTAGTTTCGTCAGCACAAAGTATTGCGCCGGGGGAAGAAGTATCATTGGGTACAACTGTGACCGTAACCTTTATTCACCAAGATGGAATAACATAATCTTAAACTCTAAAAAGTATAAAATCAGGAGGTAAAAACAAATGAATATTTACGGTATATCGATAATATTTTCAATTGCCATTTCTTTTTTGATTACTCTAGCTCTCGGAAAGGTCGTAATTCCATTTTTACACAAGCTCAAATACGGACAGACTATCCTTGAAATCGGGCCATCGTGGCACAAAAACAAACAAGGAACACCTACTATGGGCGGAATAATGTTCATTATCGGAATAGTGATAGCCACTGGGATTTGCGTTC